>JBIOHI010000033.1:0-13123 GCA_044448845.1 Bacteroidia bacterium | reverse complement strand
TTTGCCAACGTATTTTTTGTGATGGGCGTTCTTGCCTCTCTCGGTGCCGTGCTTACGCTTCCGGGAATTGCGGGAATTGTGCTCACCATCGGTATGTCAGTTGACGCGAACATCCTGATCTTTGAACGGGTTCGTGAAGAATTGCATCATGATGCGAAGAATATGAAGAACGCGATAGGAGACGGATTCTCACACGCCATGTCTTCCATTCTCGACTCGAATATCACAACGTTATTACTTGGAATCATTCTTTATATTTTCGGAACAGGCCCAATACAGGGTTTTGCTACCACGCTTATCATTGGTATTTTGACTTCATTGTTCTCCGCTATCTTCATCACGCGTTTGATCTTCGAATGGCAGATCAATTCCGGGAAGATCATCACACTCTGGAGAGCGAAAACCGAAAATGTTTTCAAAGGGATAAACATTGATTTCGTGAAGAGGCGCAGGATGTATTATTATTTCTCCGGTTCCATCATCAGTATTGGAATTATTTTTTATTTCATCAACCACGGATTTTCTCTTGGTGTAGATTTTAAAGGAGGAAGAACTTACGTGGTTCGTTTTGAAAAAGACCTCAAGACCGATAATGTCCGTGATGTATTGACCCCCGTGTTTGGCGCTCAACCCGAAGTGAAAACTTATGGCGGTGGCAACCAGCAAAAGATCACCACCTCGTATTTGATAGATGATGCTTCGGATAATGCCGAAAGTAAAGTGGAATCCAAACTGAAAGAAGGTTTGGCAAAACTCAATATGAAATACGAGATCATGAATTCGCAGAAAGTGGGTGAGACCATTTCGGCTGATATCAAAACAAAAGCGATCTGGGCGATCTTATTTTCCTGCGTGCTGATGTTCGTATATATTTTTATCCGGTTCAAAAAATGGCAATACGGCCTTGGTGCGGTTGCTGCTTTGTTCCATGATGTACTTGTGGTAATGAGTTGCTTCGTCATTTTCGAAAATGTGATGCCGTTCTCACTCGAGATCAACCAGGATTTCATCGCGGCCATTTTAACGGTAATGGGTTATTCGATGACGGATACGGTGGTGGTATTCGACCGGATACGCGAATATTTAACGCAACGGAATAAAGCCGATCTCGATAAAGGCGAAAAAATTACCGTGATCAATTATGCGTTGAACAGTACGTTGAGCAGAACGATCAATACTTCGCTCACTATCTTCTTTGTAATTCTTTCCATCTTCATTTTTGGCGGAGAAACCATCAGAGGATTTGCATTTGCGTTGCTCATTGGTATCGTGATCGGAACCTATTCTTCCATTTGCATTGCCACGCCAATCGTTATCGACTTCGATAAGAAAGAGAAAAAATAATTAACTCAAATAATTTTAAAAGAAAAAGCTGTTCAGGAATGGGCAGCTTTTTTTCTTTGTGGTTTCAGAAACGTTCGTACATTTGATGCCACTACTGTAAATTTATAGATCGATCAACGCGGGCAGAAGATTGAACTATTATAAAAATAGCAGCGGCATGAATCACCAAATTCAAATTTCACGTTTACTCCAAAATATAAAATCATGGCTACGAAAAAAAAACAAACTGGAAAGAGTAAAAAGAATTCCAAATCAGAAGAGAAAAATTTATACGGTGACATTCACGCGCAGCACGAAAAGAAAATAAAGCAACAGGATTTTGATAAAAAACTGAAGACACTTGCCATCGAACTGATAAAATTACAGGAATGGGTGAAAACGAAAAAACTGAAAGTGGTGGTGATCTTCGAAGGGCGCGATGCTGCCGGTAAAGGCGGGGTGATCAAAACCATTTCACAGATCATGAACCCGAGGATCTGCCAGATCGTGGCTTTGGGAGTTCCTACCGAAAAGGAAAGAACGCAATGGTATTTCCAGCGGTATGTTTCGCATTTACCTGCAGGTGGTGAGATCGTGTTGTTCGACCGGAGCTGGTACAACCGTGCCGGTGTCGAAAAGGTGATGGGATTTTGTTCGGATGCCGAGTACGAAGATTTTTTACGCTCGTGCCCGGAATTCGAACGGATGCTCATCCGCTCCGGGATTATCCTCGTCAAGTACTGGTTCTCGGTAAGCGATGCGGAGCAGGAAAAGCGTTTCAGGGACCGCATCAACGACCCGACCAAGCGATGGAAAATTTCCCCGATGGATATCGAATCGCGTGACAAGTGGGTGGAATTTTCGATGGCGAAGGATGAGATGTTCGCTTACACCGATACCAAACAATCGCCCTGGTACGTAGTGGAAGCCGATGATAAACGAAGAGCACGGCTCAATTGCGTGGATCATTTTCTTTCGATGATCGAATACAAAGACCTCACACCCGAAACCATCAAACTGAAAAGGCGTTCCACCGATGCGCATTACGTGCGCCCTCCCAAGCAGGAACAAAATTATATTCCGAAGAAGTATTAGAGAGTTTAGATTAATGGTGAATACATTACAAATGAAATATAAAATAAATTTTATACTTGGAATTGTTTTTTTCATTTATAGTTGTGATGGTTTGAACAACAAGGCGAAGTATGCCGAAAGACAGGAACAGATTAAAGATTCTTTGGAGTTAGTGAAGGAAAGGGAAGCATCTGATAAATATCTGGAACGTGGTGCATATGCCCCTTGGTATAAAGATTCATCTGGAATGGAGAATAGTCCGGTAAAAGTGTTATCGGCAAAAATGATTCAACCTGAAAATTCTAACTTCAAAAGCATAAAACTGATTTATAAAAATGTTTCAAATAAAACTATATCCGCTATTAAGTTTGAATGGTATGGTGAAAATGCATTTGGGGAACCCGCGGACATGGGTTCTTCACATGGAAAAGGTGGCGGGTTTACAGATGAAACAATGAAACCCAATTCAACAAAAAGTGGTGTTTGGGAAATTTTAAACAGAGATGGTAAAAAAGTTATTTTGGCAAGAGCTCATGAAGTTGTATTTGCAGACGGATCGAAATGGCATTTAAATAAGAAGTGAAAATATTTTTATTCATATGTTAATACGCATCTGTACATGCCACAGTGATAAGGGTAAACAAATCAAAGATTCCTCAACCGCGTTCCGCGATTTCGGAATGACATCGCGCAATTATTAGGAGGCTGGGGCGCGCGAAGCGCACCCCAGCCTCGCTCACCTGTGTAAAAATGTCATTCCGAAGCCGCTTTTTGGCGGCAGAGGAATCTTTTCTTTGAAGTGCATCAGAGAGTCATATTTGAACCCTAAAAACTCCTGTTCAAAAAACTGCACCTTCAAATTCCCTTATCCACAACTGTGTAGATTTCTAAAATATTTACCGGCATCACACATTTAATATTGAAACAAATTAAATAATCACCGCATGTTAAATATTTTGTTGCAAGCTACCGTTGCTGTTGCCGCCAAAGCGGCACCGGAAGAAGGATTATCGGTGTTCAGCCTCGTGGTAAAAGGCGGCCCCATCATGATCCCTATTCTTTTGCTCTCACTTATCTCTGTTTTTCTTTTCGTGGAACGATTGCTCTTCATCAACAAAGCAAGCAAGATCGACAAGAATTTAGTGAACAATGTAAAAGACATGCTTATCCGCGAAGACATCAAAGGTGCTTTGACTTATTGCGACCGTATTGCTTCGCCTTTCGCAAAATTGGTCCACAAAGGATTGTCGCGGCTTGGTTCACCCATTCGTGATATTGAAAGTGCGATTGAAAACACCGCCCGCGTTGAAGTTTACAAGATGGAAAAAAATATTAATCTCCTTGCTGCAGTTGCAGCCCTTGCCCCGATGTTTGGATTTTTGGGAACTGTGGTCGGGATGATCCGCGCGTTTTATGATATCTCGATGAGCGATAACATCAGTATCGGGATCATCGCATCCGGAATTTATGTGAAGATGGTGACTTCTGCTTCAGGCTTGATCGTTGGCGTGTTCGCGTATATTTTTTACACGTATCTCAATACCAAGATCGAACGCACCGTAAATAAAATGGAAGTGACCGCCATCGATTTCCTGGATATTCTTTATAAACCGGTGTCGTAATGAATTTCAGGCAACGGAAATATGTTCATGCGGAAGTGCAGGCAGGTGCCCTGTCGGATATCCTGTTTTTCCTGATGCTTTTTTTCCTCATCATTTCCACTCTCGCCAGCCCCAATGCGATCAAATTATTATTACCCAAAGCACAAACCGGTAAATCCATTCCGAGCCAGGTCATCAATGTTTCGATCACTAACGACCTGAAATATTACATCAACCAGAACGAAGTGACCATGGCGAATATGGAACAGGCATTGATGAACGAAGCTTCAAAGCACGAGAATCCTTCGGTAGTTTTACGCATGGACAAAGCCATTGCTGTGGAAGAAATGGTGAAGGTGATCGATGTGGTGAACAAGGCCAAAGTGCCTGTGGTGATTGCAATAGATAAAGGAAAAACGAATTGATCAATACCCCGACTTTCAAGTCGGGGAGAGAAAAATAATAAAGACAAAGTAGGGGCTTTAGCCCCAATGAAAATATAATACAGGAGGTTTTTGTTCCCTTTTGTGCTCACAATTTTTTAATGTGAACAAACCTCTTCATAAAAAAAACCACAATTAATTTTCTGAGAACTTCAACTAACCGATTTTTGCCAACCTGCCTGACGGTAGGCAGGAATTTTTGAATGAAGAAATTTTTATCGGTCCTCTTATTTTTTGTTTTCTCTACTGCGGTTTTTGCGCAGTTCAATCCCCCGTCTAAGTACCAGGACCCGAAAGGATTCAAACAGAACTGGTATAATTTCTGGATGTCGAAAAAGTTGAAGCATGCCACCGGGCAGCGCGATTCACTCAACGACCTCGTGATCGCTTTCAATAAAGATACCGCGAACCGCGGAAAAGAATACCGGTACCTCGATTCGTTGTTTAAAGAGCTTTCAACACGTTACACCGATTGCACGGAAAAAAATAATAGACTCAGGGAGCAGTATGCCGAAGTGAATGCGCGTTACACACAGTTGATGAAAAACTGTTTGACCGATGCCGAAAAATTCAGCAATGCATTGAAAGTAAAAACGGAAGAATTACTCGAACGGGAAAAACGTCTTGCCGAACTGGAAGGCACTATCCGATCGCAGGATTCGTTGGTGAATGCTCTGAACGATGTGGTGAAACGAGCCCTGCTTGCGTTCAATTCGGATGAACTGACCGTTGAAATGAAAAACGGAAAAGTGTATGTTTCGCTGAGTGATAAATTATTGTTCAAATCGGGAAGCGCTGCGGTGGAAGAAAAAGGAATGGATGCAATAAAAAAATTAGGGGAAGTATTGAACAAGAATGCCGATATTGATGTGATGATCGAAGGGCATACGGATAACATCCCTATCACCACCGCAAAATATCCCGACAACTGGGCGCTCAGCACCGACCGTGCGTTAAGCATTGTCCGGTTGCTTACCGATAATTATAAAATGAATCCGAAAAGAATTGAGGCTGCCGGCCGCGGTGAATTTTACCCGAAGGCAACCAACGAAACTGCTGAAGGAAGATCAAAGAACCGGAGAACGGAGATCATTCTTTCACCGAAATTGGACGAACTCTACCGCCTTATTGAAAAAAACAGGAAGTGAAGTGGTCTGATATAGTTTAGGTTGAAAGGTCGGGTAGTTCCGGCCTTTCTTTTTAGTGAGACTCAGGTTTTGCAAAGCAAAACCTGCTAGCCGAACTAATCCCGCTTTTTATACCAATTGTTATTATAAAATAGTCCGTAGGACATTTTATTATTTACAATGGATATGCCGTAGCAGCAGATTTTTAGTTCGATGAAATCGGACTATTAAATATGCGCTTACGGTATTAGCGGGATATTTTGTTTTTCAAAAAATATAATCTCCCTTTTTATCAACCGATATTTTCAGTTCCCTCAGGTCTTTCATGAACCTGTCGTAACCAATCATGAGGTTTTTCCAGAAATTCAGTAATTCGGAATTTGTTTTATAAATCGAATTGAATTTTAATACATTTTCAGTTGTCATCCTGAACGGAAAAACATAGACCGGGATTTGCATTTGTCCATTGGCTCTTGCCTGCAAGGCATAAAGATAAATCTCTTCGATCTTATCATTCGTCATCGGCATGCAACCAATGGTCACACATTTGCCATGAATAAAAATATCGCCACCCAAATCAGTTGCTTTGCTTTTTATTTTATCCGATTGATTCGGATAATTTAACCTTAATGATAAATAATAACTGCTCGAAGGATTGAAACGGTCAATGCAGTAAAAGCCTTCCGGAACCTGGTTGTCGCCTTGCTTTCGCTTGGGCCCCAATTCTCCCGAAAGTGCGCAAATTTTATAAGTTGCTAATTTTTTATAAACCGTTTCGTTTTTATTTTTCACATAAATATCCATTTCCTTTTCAAATTTAAAAGCCGTGATAAGAATAGTAAAATTTTCGAATCCGAGATTGAATGATTTTAGAGTTTTCTTTAATAAAGGTTCCTTACTGTGATACGCAGTCTTTACACGTACAAATTTTTTCTGGTCGGAAAGAAAATGATTCGATTGTGCAAAAGCGGTTGTGAGGAAGAAAAAGAAAAAAAGAGTTGCAGGTGTTTTCAATTTGTATTTTTTGTGAATTGTTCTTTGGACCAAAACTAAAAGTTAAAATGACACCTGCAGGCAAAATCACTTATTTATCAAAGTCAAGATTGGGGTCACTATTTTTTTTGCCGGTTGTCGGTATCGAATAATCTACTATTTCAAAATTTAGCTTTTCAAACCAGATTTGTCCGGCACCTGTCAACAATGCACCGAAGGCGATATTTGAAGCTGTGGAATGAACATCTAAAATTATTTCATATTTTTTCCAATTAGTTGTACCGTCAACCGGGCGGTCATGCATATTGTCAAAAGATAATGGCAGACGAGATCCCAATTGGTCAATGCGAAGCCAAAAGCCTGCCCAACTTTCTACATCTTTTGATTTCATGTAACCTGTCATTCGAATTCTTTTACCGATATACTTTTCAGGGGAGAAATTTTGCATTAAAGTACCGAAACCGTCTATATTTTTTTCAACTGATTTTATTGACAATGTCTTATCACCTTCCTGTCCCGAAGAGGTGTCAAGGAACATTTTATAACTGGTTGGTTTGCTACCAGCCCTGAACCATCCGGTAGGCAATTTATTTTGTTTAATTTTATCTAAAAGTGTTTGCCAGCGTTTGTCTTTGTGTAATGAATTGAATGCTTCTTCTTTTGTTATGCGGTCAAAATCCGAAAAGCCAATAATATTAGCGATGCGATCAAGACAATCAAATGCTTTATCTGGTTTATCAGACATTGTCCAGGCACGGGCAGCATTATATCGGTCATTAGTTAGACCTTTGTTTCCCATTGTTTTAAAAGCCTCGTTATAGGCAAGCGCAGAGTTTTTATAATCTTTTGATTCATATAATGAATCCGCTTTTTTAACAAGTATGTTGTATTCCATTGGAACCCTTTGTCCATATAGATAACAAGTCACGATTGCAAATGATAAAAGGAATAGGTAGTTTTTCATCGTAGTTAGAGTTTAGATATTAAGGTGTCTTAGTGTTTGTACCTAACTTGTTTGTACGTATATCACATCTATAGTTAAACGGATACAATAAATTTATTTTTTACCAGAACTTATGCATCGGTTATTTATAACAAACTTAAATAAATTTCCAATCAAAGAAATAAAAATTGCAGGCCAGTGTATAAAATTTTTAATGATGTTTTCATAATAAGGTTGCATTTGTCTTTTTCGCGATTCCTGCAATTTCCCGATACCTGTCTCATCAACTCCAAACCATTTATCCAACGAAGTTTTAACGCAGTTGGACAAACCACAAACAACAAACCTTTTGTTTCACACTTTTTCTCTAATTTCGCGGCATGAATACGGTTATGACAGATTCAAAAAGCAACTATTTTATAAACCTCGAAGACCATCATGGTGCACATAATTATCATCCGCTTCCCGTTGTACTGGAGCGGGGCGAAGGAGTTTTTGTGTGGGATGTAGACGGTAAACGGTATTTTGATTTTCTATCAGCTTACAGTTCTGTTAACCAGGGGCATTGTCATCCAGGGATCATAAAAGTGTTGAATGAACAATCAAAAAAACTGACCATTACCAGCCGGGCTTTTCACAATAACTTACTGGGCGAATACGAAAAACTCATCACGGAATTATTCGCTTATGATAAAGTATTGCCGATGAATACGGGTGTGGAAGCGGTTGAAACCGCTGTAAAGCTTTCACGCAAGTGGGGTTACCTAAAGAAAGGCATCGATGAGAATCTCGCCAAAATTATTTTCGTGGAAGGGAATTTTCACGGGCGAACCATGGGAGCCATCTCGGCTTCAACCGATCCCAGCAGCACCGGGGGATTCGGGCCGTTTGTTCCGGGATATACGATCATTCCATTCAACAACCTCGATGCACTTGAAAAAGCCATGCAGGATAAAAATGTGTGCGCATTTTTCTTTGAACCGGTCCAGGGTGAAGCCGGGGTGATCGTTCCGGATGAAGGATATTTAATGGGAGTGAGAGCTCTTTGTACAAAATATAATGTGTTGATGGTTGCCGATGAGATCCAAACAGGATTAGGCCGTACAGGAAAACTGTTGGCATGCAACCATGAGAATGTGAAACCTGACTTGTTATTGCTTGGAAAAGCATTATCGGGAGGAGTGATTCCGGTATCGGCAGTGTTGGCTGATGACGAAGTGATGCTTTGTATCAAACCGGGCGAACATGGTTCCACATTTGGCGGGAATCCTTTGGCTTGTGCGGTTGCGATGGAATCCCTGAAAGTTTTATTGGATGAAAATCTGGCAGAAAATGCCCAACGAATGGGCGAACTTTTCAGGGAGCGGATGATGAAGATCGAATCCCCTCTTATAACCACCATTCGGGGAAAAGGATTACTCAACGCCATCGTGATCAAACCTTTTGGGGAGAATAAAACGGCTTACGATGTTTGTCTCAAATTGAAAGAAAATTCAATCCTTGCCAAGCAAACCCATACTCACATCATTCGGTTCGCACCACCGCTTGTGATCACAGAATCGCAAATGAATGAAGCGTGTGACCTCATTGAAAAAGCAATAAAAAATTTAAAATAAGAAAAGTTTAATCGGATCGATCATCATCATGGGTATATTTGAAATTACCGGGCAATTGCATTTGGAGGACATCAACGATAACCTTCACAAAAAAAGAAAACTGGCCTTATCGGAAGAGGCAAAGAAAAAAATTGTCGCAGGGCGCACCTTCCTGGATGCAAAAATAGGAGAGGGTGATGGTACGATCTACGGTATCAATACCGGCTTCGGGTCTTTGCAGAATAAAAAAATTTCCAACGACCAGTTGGAGAAACTCCAGGAAAATTTGTTGATCTCGCATGCGTGCGGAACCGGAGAAATTGTTCCTCAAAAAATTGTGAAGATCATGCTGATGCTGAAAATTCAGTCACTGGCTTACGGGAACAGCGCTGTTCAACTCGAAACCGTGGAAAGACTGATCGATTTTTATAATTTAAAGATCATCCCGGTGGTTTACCAGCAAGGATCACTTGGCGCTTCCGGTGACCTGGTTCCTCTTGCTCACTTAGCTTTGCCGTTGATCGGGCGAGGAGAAGTGTGGGCAATGGAAAATGATAACTGGGTAAAAAAAGAAGCGGGTGAAGTACTGAAGCAGCACAATATTCAGCCGTTGAAATTAAAATCGAAAGAAGGCCTCGCTTTGATCAACGGCACACAATTCATGATCGCTTATGGAGTTCATTGCTTGTTGCAGGCACAGCGGCTTTCCTACTTCGCAGATATGATCTCCAGCATTTCCGTTGACGCGTTCGACTGCCGTACCGATCCTTTTCACCCGGCAATGCACATCATTCGCCCGCACAAAGGGCAAGTGCACACCGCGCAGGAAATTCTTTCGCGATTGCAGGATAGTGAAATTGCCGCGCAACCCAAACAACAGGTTCAGGACCCGTATTCATTCCGTTGTATTCCCCAGGTTCACGGTGCCACCAAAGATGTGATCAATTATACGGCAAAAGTTTTCAGCACCGAAATAATGTCGGTAACGGACAATCCAAATGTGTTCCCTGAAATAAATATGATCATTTCCGGTGGAAATTTTCACGGGCAGATCCTGGCGTTATGGCTCGATTTCCTTGCCATCGCCTGCGCGGAACTGGGAAATATTTCGGAACGAAGAGTTTATCAGTTGATCTCCGGTCAACGAAATTTGCCTGAATTTTTAGTTTCCAATCCCGGTTTGAATTCAGGATTAATGATTCCGCAATATGTTGCCGCTTCACTCGTGAGCCAGAATAAACAGTTTTGCACTCCTGCCTCGGTTGACAGTATCCCTTCGAGTAACGGGCAGGAAGATCATGTGAGCATGGGAGCCAATGCCGCCACCAAATGTGCATTGGTTTTAAATAACCTCGAAAAAATTCTTGCCATCGAATTGCTGAATGCCACGCAGGCACTTGCTTTCCGCAGGCCTTTGAAAACTGCACCAAACCTCGAAGCATTTGTAGCCGAATACCGCACCGTGGTTCCGTTCATTGATGAAGACCGTGAATTGTACAAAGACATCGAAAACTCCGTAACCTTCTTAAAAAATTACCCGGTGTTCATTGAGCACTGATAAAAACTGATCCCAAAATTCAAATGAATAAAACACAGAAGATATTATTTGCCCTTGTTATTTTAACCGGGTTGATTTACTGGTTCTGGTCGCGGCAACCCTGGAATACAATGAAAGGCGAGCGAAGTGATTTTTCGATCAAAGACACGGGAGCCATCACGAAAATGTTTTTTGCCGATAAAAAAGGAAACAAAGTTCTGGTGGAGCAAAAAGAAAAAAACAAATGGATTGTAAATGGAAAATATGCAGCCGATCAGGATAAGATATTCATCCTTCTTTCTACCATGCACGATGTGCAGGTTCGAAATCCTATTTCGGATAGTGAACACAATACGGTAGTAGCCGACCTTGCCACAGCCGGTATCAAAGCGGAATTTTATGCGGGTGAAAAAAATGTAAAAACGATTTACGTAGGTTCGGCAACTCCCGATCAAACGGGAACATTCATGCTGGTGGAAGGTTCGTCAAAACCTTTTGTCACGCACATCAGCGGGTTTGCCGGGTACCTCACTTCCCGGTTCATCACTATCGAAAAATACTGGCGAAGCAAAGAAGTGTTCAACCTCAAAGGAAGTGATATCAAAGAAATTTCGGTAAGCTATCCCGAACATCCTGAAAGATCTTTTTTACTGGAAAATAAAACACAACCGGTGCTGAGTTCGAATGGAAGGTTGATAAATGCCGATCTGAAATTCCTCAATTTTTATCTCGAAAGTTTTCACGGGTTGTTTTTTGAAGTGTATGCCAATGCCACACCCGCGATGATGGATTCCATTTCGAAAAGAATTCCTTTTTGTATTTTCAGGATCACAAAACCGGATGGAAAAACAACAACGCTTCGGTTATTCAATAAGCCGCTGAGATCAGAAATTGTCGCTGAACTTGACCAGGATCCCAACATCCCGATGTATGATAAAGCCCGGTATTTCGGGTTTATCAATGATGAAAAGGAAATGTTCGTGGTTCAGAATTATGCGTTCGGGAAAATTATCAAAACGCTGGAGGATTTTACGGGAATAGAAGTTTCGAAAGAATAGTTTTTTTTACTTCGTTATTCTATTGTTCAAATGTTCTATTGTTCAAATGTTCGATTGTTAAATAGTCAACTTCGTTTGTTCAATTCCTGATCTGTGATATAGGTTGATTGCGGGAGCAACCATTAGAAGAAGCGGAAATATTATTGCAGCCTAAAATCTTTTTCAGTACTTCTGCTGAATAGCGCAGTCGTGTATTATAAGATATCCACCTTGTAATGAAAAGTGTATCCAACCGTATAAACTGTCCAACCCATATACATACATGATAGGAATAAATTGATCAGCTATATCCTGGTTCGGCTTCGCCATATTGCCCCCCCCCTCCACAAGCCTGTAAGTTCGGGAATTATATTCGTGTGTGCTGTCAGAAGGTAACCAATAACCGTTCTTTGATGGAAGCGTATCTTTGATATTGTTTTGCAAAAAATCACCAGCAATCATTACAGCAGAATCAATAGTTGGCACGTAATAAACAATAAGGCCATATTTAAGTTGGGTTAATTTAAAGTTGAATTTATGATTAAGACGGTAAAAGTGAATAATAGTCTGTTGACTAACACTAAAACAATCAAACCGGATATCATTTATATTATCCTTGTCAATATCAATATCAACAGGAGTTTGCCCGGAGTTTTGGTCAAGAATCTCAATAGTTATATCAGGATTGAAATCATTAATGAACAGGCATTTTGAGGGAACACCGGCCAGTATATATTTATTATCAGGGGTGCAATGGCTTAGGCTTTGCTGCACCTCGTTATCGCGCTTGCATGAAACGAGTAACACCATCCCGATAAAAAAATATTTTTTCACTTGTAACTACTATTAATTAGTTAATGCAGTAAATGCAGCACCTGGTTGAACTTCGAAGCCCGGATTTAATAATATTTCGCTACAAGAAACAAAGGTAACATCTGAATTTGAATAAACTATGGTTGATTGAGGAGAGCACCCATTAGAAGGAGCGGAAATATTATTTCAACCTAAAATCTTTTTAGTACTTCTGTTGTATAGCGCAGTCGTGTATTATAAGATGGTTACCTTGTAATGAAAAGTGTATCCAACCGTATAAACTGTCCAACCCATTTACATACATGATTGGAATAAATTGATCAGGTATATCCTGGTTCGGCTTTGCCATACTGAAATCCCCCTCCACAAGCCTGTAGGTCCGGGAATTGTATTCGTGAGTACTATCCGAAGGCAACCAATAACCATTCTTTGGTGGAAGCGTATCCTTGATGCTGTTTTGCGAAAAATAACCGTCAATCATTACAGCAGTATCAATAGTTGGCACGTAATAAACAATAAGGTCATAATAAAGTTTGGTTAAATTAAAGTTGAATTTTTTATTAAGACGGAAAAAATAAATAATAGTTTGTTGACTAACACTAAAACCTACAAACCGGATATCATTGATATTATCCTT
>JBIOHI010000032.1:0-13828 GCA_044448845.1 Bacteroidia bacterium | reverse complement strand
GCTCCGGGCTGCCTTTTTGCGGTTCGACATGACCCCGTTCGTTAAAGGCCCGATCAATTTCGTTTGCGATACCGTGCAACAAACGGTTGAAGTTAAAGAACTGAACCGGTTGATCCGGAGACACGTGAAGATCCCACGAAATGCACAGATCCTGAAAGCATCAGAAAGCAACAACGGATATACTCAAACGTATGGAGTTTATAAAGGTGATGATGCAATCCTGTACATCACCTTCACGCTGAACCAGGAAAACGGCATACTGGAGGAAGTGGACGTGGAAACGAACCACTAATTTTAACACACAAAGGTCAGCACGTAACCTTCTATTTTCCGCACATGAATCTTCAGGTTTTCGAAATAATTATTTTTTTGAATGGTGCCATTCAATTCAAAGTCACCTGACAAAACAAACGGTTCAATTCTTAAATTTTTTCTAAAATCAAGTTCGCGTTTCCCGTAATATTTATACATCGTTTCCTTTGCGGCCCAGATGACAGTGAATATTTCGGCCTCTTCACCGGGTCTGATAAAATCAAATTTATCATCCCGCATAAATTTATGTTTGATCTTAACAATTCGCTGGTCAATCTTCTCCATGTCAATGCCAACATTTTTTGTTTCACTGATAAAGACTGCCGCGAATGAACCCGAATGGGTGATCGAGATATGAAAATCCCTGCCATCCACTTTCAAATGCGGTTTATTGAAGTTATCCTTCACGATTTCGATTTCATGTTTTGGGAAAATATCTTTCACCATCGCACGACTCGCAAGCCAGTGGAGGTGATCAACACGTTGTGAATGCTCATTCCAGTTGTCCCCGATAAGTTTCAATAAATCCGGCTTTTGTTCGGTGATGTTCCAAACTCCCAAAACTGTATCAGCATATATTTGTTGTGTAAATAAAACCGGCATGTCAAAAATAAACGTTGCGAAAATAGCAAATTTCGATGGTCACCGCGGAGGAATTTATTCAATGGAATTTTCCGTAAACCCAAACTGCTTTTACAGCGCAGGTTCCGAAGGATTCGTAGTGGAATGGAATTCAGATACTAAAGGCGAGGGAAATTTAATTGCCAGCTTGGGCAAACCTGTTTTTTGCATTAAAACCGACAGAGAAAACAAGCTGCTTTATTGCGGAACAAATTCGGGGAACGTTCATATCATCGATCTCGTTGAAAAAAAAGAGATCAAAAATATCGAAGCTCATTCCAGATCCGTTTTTGATATAAAAATATTTGAAGAAAAAATCATCACGTGTGGTGGCGATGGCATGATCAATATTCTCAACAGGAAAGATTTTTCATTGATAAAAAAAATAAAAGCTTCCGAGAAAAGCGCAAGAGTGATCTCGATCAATAAGTCGGAAAGCATGATGGCTGTTGGTTTCAGCGATTTTAAAATTCGCATTTACAATTCCGAAAATTTCGAACTTATAAAAGTTCTCGACCGGCATACCAATTCTGTTTTTGCTCTTTCTTTTTCTCCGGATGGAAAATTCTTAGTTTCATCAGGAAGAGATGCCATGCTGAAAGTTTGGAATATCGAAAGCAGTTTTTCACTCGTTCAGGACATTCCTTCGCACACGGCTCAGGTGAAATGTTTAGCTTACAATCCTTCCGGAAAACTACTCGCTTCATCAAGCATGGATAAGACAATTAAAATATGGGATGTTTCAACTTTTGAATTGCTCAAAGTGATAGACAAAGCACGAAACGATTCGCATACGAATTGCATCAACCAAATTCTTTGGATGGATGAGAATCATTTTGTTTCCTGCAGTGATGATAAGGTGGTGATGGGTTGGAGGATCGGTAATCAGTGATCGGTTGATAAGGTTGACTGCGGTAGTAACTTATCAACTTTATCAACCGGTCAACTCACTCCTTCCCTTTCTCCCCGATAAACTGGTCGTGCGGATATTTGAAAAGCACATTGAAAGTGGTGAGCGAACCATAAATTCTCGTGATGTATTGCTGCATGTTCACTTTGTCTTCATCGGTTAATTTTTCGTGCGAATTGATGCGTTGTTCCAGCACACGCAAGCGATCGCGAAGCATGACAATTTTATGAAAAAAACTTTCAACCGTAATTTCTTTCACTGCCATATCGGGGTCGCCCGGACGAAGGATCATTTTTCCGCCGGTCCATTTATTTCCCAAACTTACATGCTCGGGAATCTCGGTCCACCTTCTTAAGATCGCTATCAGCGACCGTTCCAATTCAGCACTGCTGATCAGGTCATCAGGTGGCTCAATTGCTTCGACCACTTCGAGAACATTGTGTTCACGGGAAATTTCTTTACGCCCCTCATTGATAAAAGTTACTACATACGATGTCGTTTTCACATTGATCACAACACCATCGCCATACTCACTGTGGCGCACTCTCGAACCGATTCCTAATTCTTCCATAACCGTTAAATTTGCCCGCAAGATGCAAAAAATCTTTAAAGTGTTTGCCGAAAAGTTTCTTAATATTGAAAGTATTATTAAAACCATGAATTGAAATCTGACTTTATGAAAAACATAAAAAGTTCAAGTGTTCTTATTAGGGATGCAAAAGGAAGCATCCTGTTCCTCATTGACAGGAATAAAATCGAGTTCAACGAAAGAGTGAAAATCAGTGATGAAGAGTATTATCACATTGGTCATTCTATAAATATTGGAGAATCCGTTCGCATAATATCAGATATACAATTTATTTACCGGACCCGAATGGGAGATTTCCAAACAATTATTACCGTTGATTAAACCTGATAATTCTGAAAATCAAATCCACTTATGTTCCAGCCACACTTATCACAAAACTAAATTCATATTAAGCAATGGCGTTAAAAATAAAAGACCTCACTTCATACCTCGAAAAAATTGCTCCGCTGGGTTACCAGGAGAGCTACGATAATGCCGGTTTGCTTACCGGGAATAAAGATTCGGTAATTGACAATGTGCTCATCACACTCGATTGCACCGAGGAAGTGATTGACGAAGCGATCACATCAAAATGCAAACTGGTGATCGCTCATCATCCGATCATTTTCAAAGGACTGAAAAAACTTACCGGATCCAATTACGTGGAGAGAACCGTGATCAAAGCTGTTAAAAACGAAATTGCCCTTTATGCCATCCACACCAACCTCGATAACGTTCACAACGGGGTCAATAGAAGAATTTGCGACAAGCTCGGTTTTAAAAACCTCAAAATCCTTGCGCCAAAATCTGATCTGTTGAAAAAACTGGTGGTTTACGTTCCGGTTGCTCATTTGGATAAAGTAAAAAAAGCATTATTCGATGTTGGAGCAGGAAACATCGGTAATTACAGCGAATGCAGTTTTTCGGTGGAAGGAACCGGAACTTTTCTCGGCAATGAAAATTCCAATCCGTTTGCCGGGAAAAAAGGAAAAACCAGTTATGAAAAGGAAATGCGTTTGGAAACGATCTTTCCTTCGCACCTCGAAGAAAAACTGGTGATGGCACTGATAAAGTCTCATCCATACGAAGAACCGGCTTACGATATTTTTGCATTAGAAAATGTTCTCAACCGCGTGGGAGCAGGGTTGATAGGGGAACTGGATAAAGAACTGAGCAAAGATAAATTTCTCCATCACCTGAAATCCAAACTGAATTTAAAACAGATCCGTTTCACGGAGACAACCAAGACCACCATCCGTAAAGTAGCGGTTTGCGGAGGTTCCGGGAGTTTCCTGCTGAAAAATGCCCTGGCGCAGCAAGCCGATGCGTTTGTAACTGCCGATTTCAAATACCACGACTTTTTTGATGCCGAAAAACGCTTGCTGGTAGCGGATGTAGGGCACTACGAGAGCGAAATTTTCACCAAAGAATTATTGCGCGATTTAATTCTCGAAAAATTCCCTACATTTGCCGTCCTTTTATCGAAAATCAACACCAACCCAGTAAACTATTTTTAAGATATGGCAGTAGCAATCGAAATCAGTGTAGAACAAAAACTAAAAGCTCTTTACAAACTTCAGATGATCGATTCGAAGATCGACAAGCTGAAATCCGTTCGAGGGGAACTCCCGATGGAAGTTTCCGACCTTGAAGATGATATCGCAGGATTTGAGACGCGGGTAGCTAATTACAAAACGGAGATCAAGCAATACGAGGAAGGCATTGCTGCCAACAAAACCCGTATTGCTGACGCTAAAGCGTCATCGAAGAAATACGAAAAGCAACTCGACAATGTGAAGAACAACCGCGAGTTTGAAGCGTTGAACAAAGAGATCGAAATTCAGGGACTGGAGGTTCAGGCTGCAGAGAAGCGGATTAAAAATTTCCAGTTCGAGATCGAACAAAAAAAGATCGCGCTGGATGCGGTGATCGTGGAACTGGAAGCCCGCAAAGGCGACCTGAAAAGCAAGCAGGGAGAACTCGACACCATCATTGAAGAAACAGACAAAGAAGAAAGAGAATTGATGAAGGTTCGTGGAAAAGCGGTAGTTACCATCGAAGAAAGACTTTTACATTCATATGAAAAAATTCGCGGCAGCGTGAAGAATGGAATCGGAGTAGCGATGATCGTGCGCGATTCGTGCGGTGGTTGTTTTGCAAAGATCCCCCCCCAACGCCAGTCCGACATCAAGCAACGCAAGAAAATTCTTGTATGCGAACATTGCGGGCGTGTGCTCGTTGACACCCAGATCGCGGATGAAGTGAAAATCTGAGCCGCATGATAAATTTTTTGAAAAGAGCAGGAATACTTTGGTGTTTGCTGCTCTTTTTTTATACTCTTCCGGCAACGGAAAACCGGACGAACTTCGTTTTCTCTGCGAACTGCATAGAAGCAGAACAACTAATAAAAATTCTTAAACTCGACAGGTCGACCTTTTTTCTTGAAGCAGAACACTACGCGCACACTGAGAATGTGGCGGTTGACCTGCTGGAAGATTACCGCGACTTTTACCGCCTCATCACCTGCCAGCGGGCCGATGAACTTCACCGTCTTGAGAAATATAAAGACCAAAGAATCGCGAGGATAAAAGAATCGGATAAAAATTCTCCGTATTATTTATATGCCCAGGCCGAGATCCAATTGCACTGGGCATTTGCAAGAATATTTCACAAAGAATATGTGAAGGCCGCGTTCGAATTCAGGGATGCCTACAAGCTGTTGGTGGAGAATGAAAAAAAATTTCCTTCCTTTCATCCGGATGAAAAAAGTCTTGGTATGCTGAAGGCGATGCTGGGAACTATTCCTGAAAATTTCCGTTGGATCCTCAGCGTGATCGGCATGACCGGCAATTACCGTGAAGGGGTGAAGAGTATCAAAAATTATCTCGACCGGAAAAATTTTCCTCCCGAACAAATTCTCGACCGGCAAAGTGCCGAGTTCTATTACACTTTTATGCTGCTCAATTTTGGCGACCGCAAGGAGTGCTGGAATTTCTGCAAGGAGGTGACCTCCGATTATGAGACCAATTTGTTTAGTGCTTACCTCCGGGCATTCACCGGAATCAAATGCATGCACAACGAGGACGCGATAACAGCCTGTTCACTTCGCCCGCGTGGAAACGACTATACAAGTTTTTACGTAATGGATTTTCTTTTGGGACAGGCGAAACTGAACCGGCTGGATAAAGATGCGGATGTTTATCTAAAACGTTTTGTTTCATTTTACAAAGGACAAAACCTCGTGAAAGATGCGTATAAAAGATTGTCGTGGTATTCTATTCTGGAAAACGACACTGAGAAATACCGCATCTACCTTGGCCTTGCAGGGAAGTTTGGAACTGCAACGAGTGATGAAGATAAGATTGCCCAGAGCGAAAGCGCTGCCGGGATTTATCCCGATATTATTTTGCTTAGATCGCGACTGTTGTTTGACGGTGGTTATTTTTCGAAAGCGGAAGACATGATCAAAACACATCCCGGTAAATTCAAAACGCATTACCAGGAAATTGAATATCATTACCGGTATGGCCGCATCATGCAGGAGAGTGCAAAAACCGGTAAAGCCATTGAGTCATACAACCGGGTACTCGCACTTTCGGAAAATGATCATTACTACTTTGCCCCAAACTCATGCCTGCAGTTGGGATTTATCTATTTGAAGCTTGGTTACAGGGAAATGGCAAGAACTTATTTTGAGAAAACGTTAACCTATAAAAATTATGAATACCATTCAGGCATTTCACAACAGGCGAAAGAAGCATTGAATGAACTGGATTAAGAAATTTAATCACCACTTTTCCTTTTATATCTTATTTTCGTTTCGCACATAAAAATTTAATGAGAATATTCTTTACTCTTATTTTTTTGATCGTTTTTAAATTTTCCTTCTCACAGGATCTTAAAGGAACGACATCGGTTGGCAGTGACTTTAATTTTCATTTGTATAATGGAAATAAGGTTAATCCTCCTTATTCTTCAAGCACCAACTATAATTATATCGGCATTGGAATTTCCGGTTTGCACTTTATTACCAATCATACAGCTTTAGGGATACAATTATCGGAATCGTTCACTAACTCTCCCGTTTTTTCACAAATGAACAGCATTTACGGAATTGCTTTTTTTTCAAAACAATATTATGAGTTAAATAAAAAAATGGGGGTTGTTTGTAATGAATCATTATCATTTTCCTATGGCGAAAACGACAACCAGGTATCAGAACCGCTGACATCCAAATATTATTTCAATACAAACGCAAATTGCACGGTTGGACTTTATTACTTTGTTACTAAAAATATTGCAACCGAAATTTCAACTACAATTTTTGTAACAGGTTATGTGAAGCAATGGAACGATAATAATCTTAAACCCACAGCTCAGTTTTATTCAAATGAAACTTATTATCTGAATTTTTTCATTCCCAATCCGATTCCTTTTTACAATAATACAAGTTGGTCAAGTTTAACTTTTTCGGCTTTCTATTTTTTCAACAATAAATAATATGATAAGAGTATATATTTTTTTCACATTTTTTTTGTTCGGCATTTCGATAAGTAATGCTCAGTTTTTAAAAGGTACCCGCGTGATTGGGGCATCTTTTTCAGCTTCTGTTACAAGCCAGGATCAAACAGAGAACAGCAATTCCAATCCTTTCCGGGTTACAACTTCATCCGCCTTCAATCAAATTTATACGGTAAATTTTCCATACGGGATTTTCATTAAAGATAATTATTTAGTAACGGTCGGGATAAATTATTCCTTTGATCAGCAAACATCACACTCCAACACTTCAGATACCAACGGTACCTCATTTGGCAATTCTAAAACTCTTTCCAACACTTTTGGCTTGAGCGGAAAAATTTACCGGTTTTACGAGGTCAAAAAAAAATTCGGTGTGTACCACAGTGAAGGTATAAATCTGAGCTACTCCTATGCAACCGGTTCGAGTGAAAATCTAAGCGTCAATGGAATAAAGATTTATACCAATAATATTCCGGCTTCATCGGCTATGTTAACCGCCTCTTTTGATGTGGGCATTTATTATCAGGTAATAGAACAACTAATTTTAAGTGTTGAATTGAATCTTTTCAACCTGAATGCTTCGTATGCCTGGTCAAGCGGCACCGACAGCTGGAACAGGCCGCTCACTACGTCAAAACTAAACATTGGTATGTCAGGTACTTTGACACCAAGCAGTAATTTAACCATTCTATCGGTGGGAATGAAATATTTGTTTTTACCTAAAAATAAAAAATAAGGGCAAAACAAATTTTCGTTTGAAGTAAAACAATTTTAGTTTCGCACGCGATGAGTACGCTATTAATCCGAAATGCAAAACTGGTAAATGAAGGAAAGATCTTCGATGCGGATGTTTTAATCAAGAATAATTTCATAGAAAAAATTGAACCAAACGGAATTTCAGGTTCTGCGGATAAAATCATTGAAGCGGAAGGATTGCATCTTTTGCCGGGAATCATTGACGACCAGGTTCATTTCCGCGAGCCGGGACTAACACATAAAGGAACTATTTATTCCGAATCGAAAGCTGCCGTTGCTGGCGGGGTAACGGGTTTTATGGATATGCCGAATACGATTCCCAATGCGGTGACCAAGGAAATTCTCGAAGAAAAATATTCCATCGCGTCCAGGACCTCGCTGGCGAATTATTCCTTTTTCATGGGAGCCACCAATAAAAACCTGGATGAATTAATGAAGATAGACCGCACGAAAATTTGCGGGGTAAAAATTTTCATGGGCTCCTCCACCGGTGATATGCTGGTGGACGACCACCAATCACTGGAAAATATTTTTAAAAATGTGGAGTCGCTGATCGCGGTTCATTGTGAAGATGACCCGATGATCAAAGAGAATCAAAAAAAGATCATTGAACAATTCGGTGAAAACATTACGGCAAAATACCACCCGCTGATTCGTACGGATGAAGCGTGTTTCATGTCATCATCCTTCGCGGTGGAACTGGCAAAAAAATACAACACGCAGCTTCATATTTTACACCTGAGTTCAAAAAAAGAGCTCGCACTTTTGCGAAACGATATTCCGCTTTCCCAAAAAAGGATCACTGCCGAGGCTTGTGTTCATCACCTCTGGTTCAGTGATGATGATTACGAAGCGAAAGGAAATTTGATCAAATGGAATCCGTCCATCAAAACCAGGGAAGACCGCGAAGCTTTATTCAGCGCAATTCTTGACGGTACCATTGATATCATTGCAACTGATCATGCTCCGCATTCGCTGGAAGAAAAAAATCTTCCCTACCTCAAAGCACCATCGGGTGGCCCCCTGATCCAGCATTCGTTGAATGTGATGCTGGAGTTTTATCAGAACGGAAAGATCTCACTGGAAAAAATTGTCGAAACGATGAGCCATAAAGTGGCGGAACTTTACCGGATCGACCGGAGAGGATTTATCCGTGAAGGATATTATGCCGACCTGGTTTTAGTGGATCTGGATAAAAAAAATACCGTTGCGAAAAATAATATTTTGTACAATTGCGGATGGAGCCCGTTTGAAGGAACAACATTTCATTCACAAGTGACGCACACCCTGGTGAACGGTAATCTTGTATTCGGGAATGGTATATTTGATGAGTCACAAAAAGGAATGCGTTTAAATTTTAATCGGTAAATTTATTTTTTCGGTTTTATATTTGAATTTCAATTACCCAATGATCAATCTCCGGAATATCGCTTTTATGCTGATGCTGATCGGTTCTTTTCAGGCATCTTCACAAACCCCGGTCAAAAAAATTTATATTGATGATCATCTCATTCCATGTAAACTTCCCGGGCAGGCGAAGTGCATGCTGATCAAAGAAGATCCGAAGGATAACTGGAAACCTTTCTATGGGCAGATACAGGATTTTCATTACGAAGAAGGAAACCATTACGAATTGCTGGTGGAGATCCACACCAAAAAAGAAACGCCTGACGACACCACCACCTATCATTATGCGCTGCAAAAAATACTGGTTCAAACCAAACATGAGATCGAAGATATATTTGAACTGGATGATGCACCCTGGTTCTTAAAAAAACTGGATGGGACAACAAAAATACCACACCCGGAAAAATTCAAAGCGTTTGTGATCTTTCATGTTGACGAAAACAAACTGAGCGGGAATACCGGTTGCAACAAATTTTCGGGGCCCATCGAAACAAAAGATAACATTATTACGATCGGAAAACTGAAGTTGACCGATCTTAGTTGCAGCAACGAAGCTAAATTACTGCAAACAGAATTTTTGCGTCAACTGGCATTGGTGAACAAGTTCATTATCAAATCGGGCAAATTGTACTTGTATCATGATAAAGATTTGTTAATGGTTTTAATTAAAAAGTGACGTAAGCATTATAAGGCCTGGTTTGCTAATCGTGTGAATTCCGTTATTTTTGAAACATTATATCTTTTATTAATCGTACAAATGAAAAAAATCTTCTCGAGTTTTATCGTAATCCTATGCTTAACAAATTTTGTTTTCGGGCAATACAATCTTTCGCAGGTGAAACAATTTTATGCGCCTAAGTTTGCAGCGTTCAATCTTACGGCAGATGATCTGAATACGATCGAGATCACCGACCAGTACACCGATGCGCACAATGGTGTAACTCATATTTATTTGCGCCAGTCAGTGAACGGGATCGAGATCACCGAAGCGATTTCCAATCTTCATATTGATAAGAACGGCCGCGTGATCGCCATCAATAATTCATTGGTAAGCCAGGCAAAAACAAAGGCTGCCAGCCCGAATCCACAGATCGGGACGCAAGCTGCACTGTCGAACGCTGCTGCGAATGTGCAGATGAATGTGAGTACGATCTTTTCAAAAACCAATACTCCGCTTGTAAATAATATTCTGAAAATATCAGATGAACGGGTATCGGCCGAACCGATCAAGATCATTTTGCATTATTATACTTCGGGCAATGAATTAAAACTCGGTTACCTGGTTCAACTTTATAACAATCAAACCAGCGACTGGTGGAATGTGAGAGTGGATGCGAGCACCGGGGAAATTATTTGGAAAGAGAACTGGACATCGAACTGTTCATTCAACCGCGGAGCTTATTCACGCCCGTTCAGTTTTGCCAATCTCGCCTCACCCCGAACCGATGAGATCACGAAATTCATGAAGACCGGAACCGGAACATACAACGTGGTTCCGATGCCTGCCGAAAGCCCGAATCATGCGCCAAGGCAACTTATTAATTCACCTGCCACTGCCAATGCTTCTCCTTTCGGATGGCACGATACCAATGGAGTTGCCGGACCCGAATACACAATTACACGGGGAAATAATGTTTTTGCATACGATGACCGTGCAAATAAAAATAACCCCGGATTTAGTCCTGACGGTGGTTCCTCACTGACTTTCGATTTTCCATTCAACGGAGATTCCACTACTAAATATGATCTTTCGGCAGCGGTAACAAATTTGTTTTACATGAATAACCTGGTTCATGATGTTTATTATAATTATGGTTTTACAGAAGCAGCAGGTAATTACCAGGCCAACAATTATGGCAAAGGCGGTGTGAGTGGTGATCCGGTGAAAGCCGAAGCCCAGGATGGCGGAGGAATGAACAATGCTAATTTTTCCTTCGCACCAACGGATGGAACCAGCGGGAGGATGCAGATGTATCTTTGGACCACAAGTTCGGCCAGTTTTACGGTCAATTCTCCGAATTCGATCCAGGGAATTTATAACTGCGTTCCGGCTGGTTTCGGTCCCGGAAAAAACCCGGCAATCACACAAAATGTGGTACTGATGCAGGATGCCGGTGTTAGCCCTCCAACATACAACGGTTGTGGTTCGCTTGTTAATCCAACTTCGCTCAATGGTAAGATCGCATTGGTGGATCGCTCCAATTCCGGATGTTCTTACACACAAAAAGTTTTAAATGCTCAAAATAACGGTGCTGTTGCGGTGATCGTTGGCTTGAATATTTCCGGATCACCTTATCAAATGAGCGGATTCAGTTCTTCTATAACTATTCCTTCCTTCATGATCAGTCAGTCGGATGCGACCAAACTGAAAGGAAGAATTGCCGATACTACGGTGAATGTTACCATCGCGGCTAATAAAGGCGATTCGCTTGACGGGGATCTTGACAATGGCGTGATCACTCACGAATCAGGTCACGGTGTTTCCATCCGGTTAACCGGAGGCCCGTCAAAAACTTCCAATTGTTTAAGCAATGCCGAACAAGCCGGAGAAGGATGGAGCGATTTCTTCGCCCTGGCGTTCACTGCCCGATCCGGTGATAAGGCATCAGATGCAAGAGGGATCGCAACCTTTGTGGTAGGGCAGCCGACCTCGGGTATAGGCATACGCACCTATCCATACTCCCGCGATATGACCATCAACCCAATGACCTACAGTTATATTCAAACAAACCCCGAGGTTCATTATATCGGTTCATTCTGGGCAACGGTACTTTGGGATCTTTACTGGAACCTGGTGGACAAATACGGTTGGAGTGCTGACCTGTATAATGGAACTGCAGGTAACAACCGGGCCATTCAACTCGTGATGGACGGATTGAAATTACAAGTTTGCAGTCCCGGTTTTATCGATTCGAGAAATGCCATCATGCTTGCCGACAAAATGGATTACGGCAATGCCGACAGCGTTATTATCTGGCAAACATTCGCACGGAGAGGAATGGGCTACAGTGCGTCACAGGGAAGTTCAACATCGGCCCTTGACCAGATCCAGAAATTCGATCTTCCACCCGGTATTCCTGCCGGAACCAATGAAATTACTCTCGGTGATGCCATCAATGTTTTTCCGAATCCCACTTCAGGCGACCTGACCATTTTACTTCCTTCTAATATTTCGAAATCAGAAATATCAGTTTCTGATATCACCGGCAAAATTGTGATCCATGGAATTTATTTACCGGATGCCACGAACCAGGTTCATTTGAATCTTGGTGAATTGAATAATGGAATTTATTTCATAAATGCAACGAGCGATTCAAATTTATTTCGCTCTAAAATAATTTTGACCAAATAATTCTGCTAAATAACAGTATTTAGAAAGCAACGATTTTCGAAATAAAATTATCTTCGTGTAAAATATTTTCTTATGCAAAGAATATTTTTTGCATTTCTTTTTTCGTTAGTTGTGATTACTTCCGAAGCACAACATTTCCCTCCCGTTGGTGCGGTGTGGAAATTTGACTACCATGACGGAAATATTTATCCATATTCGGCCCCTTATTATCCAAAAGCTTATTGGAGTGTGGTAAAGGATACATTGATCACCGGAAAACTTTGCAGGAAATTAGTCAATACCAATTTAGTTGATATCAATGATTCCTGTGGTTCAACGAAGGTTTCTTTCTTTTATGAATCGAATGACAGTTTGTATCAGTATTCATGTTTGAATAAAAAATTTCAACTTTATTTTAATTTTAAAATGAATGTTGGTGACACCATTTCATTACCTCAAAATTATTATCTTCAATATATCGATACCTTAGTTATGGAAGGTTTCAACGATTCGCTTTTAATTAAAAAATATCATCTTGTTGAGAAATATCCGGGTCATCATAGGTTACTAATTTATGATAAAATTATTAACCCAAATTATTTAAATTCCATTGATGAATATTTCGATGAGAATGGGATTATGGAATGGTCAGGATGGCAACTCAGGTGTTATTCCGATTCATTTTATAAAGATTTACGATACTCCTACTTGCTAATTCAGTATAGCTGCGATTATTATTCGTACCGCCCTATACAGCCACCGTTCCAGTTTGGCACATGGACGTATTCATTACCAAGAACATCACCGGGCTCACCGAGTGACCTGATCAAAATCCGCAGTCAATCTTTATCACTAAACGGAAAAAATTATTCGCGTCTTACTCCATTTTTTAATGGTAAAGACAGTTTACCGGAAGGAAATATTTTAATCACATCCGACAGTATTGGTATGTTATTTTATGACAACGGAAATTTATATCGCTTTTATGATTTCAGTTTAAACGTTGGAGATACTGGAATCGGTTATTGCGGGCCTTTCTGTAAACCTTATCTTGCATTGAATGCTCAGGATAAAGTTCCGAATAAAATTATGCCTTTCAAATACCGTGTGAAGGAAGTTTATTACGATAGAAGAGACAGTAATTATTTTGGAGGGTGGGGCACAGGAAAAAAAATGATCGTTACCCCGGTTGCTTACAATTTAGTAGAGCAAGGTAAATATGCAAACTGGCAGTTCAATGGTCCGATTTATGAGGGAGTTGGATGCACGATTTCGCTTTTCGGAGAGCCTTCAAACAGCCCTGCAGTTTACGATACCGGGTTTCTTCGCTGTTACAGTACCGATTTTGATTTAAGTTTCCTGAATTACAAAACCGTTAAACGTGGCCTTCCGTGCGATGCGG
>JBIOHI010000031.1:0-14196 GCA_044448845.1 Bacteroidia bacterium | reverse complement strand
TAATGATACAGCGCTTAACGGTGGAATGCCTTATTATAAGTTCAGTACAAATGGTTTGGCCGCACAAACAAATGATCAGTCGATTGCAAAGAAAGCGCTCGACCTGGTGAATGTGGTTCCCAATCCTTATTATGCATTTTCGTACTACGAAGACCAGGGAAATCCGCTTGACACAAGAATAAAAATAACCAACCTCCCGAAAGTTTGCGAGATCAATATATACACACTGGATGGTGTTTTGGTGAGAAGGATAAAGAGAGATGATGATTCTAAAACCTATTTCGAGTGGGATTTGAAGAATGATTCGAAAGTTCCCATCGTTAGCGGTATTTACCTGATCCATATCAAAGCCACTGAGCTGGGAGAAGAAAGGGTATTAAAATGGTTTGGCGTGATGCGTCCGGCTGATTACGACAGTTTTTAAATTGTACCACTATCAAATAACATTGAATTAAATATGAAAAGATATCCATTAATAGTTGTTTTTATGGTTCTGACAGGCCTTGTCGCATTAGGCGGAAACCCCGACAGGGCTGGAGGAGCTGGTGCCACCTCGTTGCTTATCAATCCGTATTCATTGAGTGCCGGATTCGGTGGAATCAATTCAGCATACGTGCGTGGCGCAGAAGCATTTCATTTGAACATGGGTGGATTGGCATACACTGAAGGAACCGAAATTTTATTTTCGCATGTAAATTACCTCCAGGGAACCGGCATCGGGATCAATAACCTTTCGTTAGCTCAGTCTATCGGTTCTTCAGGTAATGTGATCGGTTTCACTGTTACCAAGTGGGATTTCGGCAATGTTTCCAATACCACTGAAGCTCAGCCGGACGGAATCGGAACTTTCAGTCCCCAGATAATGAATATAGGTATTGGTTATTCCAGGATTTTTTCACACAGTATCACGGGAGGAATAGTTTTACGTTATGTTTCCGAAGGTATCTCGAATGTGATGTCCGTTGGAGCCTGCATTGATGCAGGAGTCCAATACCAAACCTCATTGAATCCGAAGAACACCATTAAAAAAGAAGATTTCCGTTTTGGGATCTCCGTTCGCAACATTGGACCCAACATGAGTTACCAGGGTACCGGTTTAACAATCAAATCCTACCTTACACAAAGTTCGCCATTACCTAGATCCACCCAAATTCCTTCCGATTATTATAACTTGCCTTCGCTGGTAAATATTGGAGTAGCTTACGATTTCCGCCTCGATGATAAAGGATCCAATGCTTACCTGCATCGGCTTACAACCGTGGGCAATTTTACCTATTATGCATTTGCAAGCAACAATGTGGGTTTGGGACTTGAATATGCATTCAGGGAAACATTCATGATACGTGCAGCCTATAACTGGCAGGATGGCATTTACACCAACAATGCCTACCTTACCCAATACCTTGGCTATTCGGCAGGTTGCAGTATAAAAGTCCCGATCAGTAAAGGCGGAACGGCTCTCAGCGTGGATTATGCATATAATCCCACCAGGGTTTTTAGCGGCTGTCATAGTATCGGCATACGGGTACTTGTTGGAAATAAAAAGAGTTAATTTATATTTGCACTGCAATTTTGAAGAAACGTTCTCAATGCGGGAGCGTTTCTTTCGTTTTTACCTGTTTGCCGTTTCTTAATGAGAAGGCGAATGAATTGAAAGAATATGTCAGAGATTAATTACGTTTCGAAAAGTGGTTTGGAAAAATTACACAAGGAACTGTACGAACTGAAACATGTTCAGCGTCCCTTTATTTCCAAGCAAATTGCGGATGCACGCGATAAGGGCGACCTGAGCGAAAATGCAGAATACCATGCGGCCAAAGACGACCAGGGATTACTTGAATCGAAGATCGCATTGCTGGAAGATTTCATCGCGAAATCGAGGATCATTGATGAGTCGCACCTTGATACGAGCAAGGTGATGATGATGAGCAAAGTAAAAGTAAAAAATCTGAACGCCAAAAAAGAAATGGTTTACACGCTTGTTTCCGAAAAAGAAGCCGATTTCAAATCGGGAAAAATATCCTTCAAATCGCCCATAGGTTTAGGGCTGATGGGAAAAAAGGTTGGAGAGATAGTGGAAATACAAGCACCTGCCGGCACCATCAAATTTGAGATCAAAGAAATCACTCTCTGACGATGAAGAGCCTTTTTTCAAAAATAGTTGCCGGTGAAATTCCCTGTTATAAGGTGGCCGAAACTAATGATTTTCTCGCCTTTCTCGATGTGCATCCTTTAACCGCAGGCCACACGCTCGTCATCCCCAAAAAAGAAACGGATTATATTTTTGATCTCGATGACGAGCACTTTGCTGCCCTGCATCTTTTTTCCAAGATCGTGGCGAAGGCTTTGAAGAAAGCGGTTCCGTGCAAACGGATCGGGGTTGCCGTTTTGGGGCTTGAAGTTCCTCACGCACATATTCACCTGGTTCCGATCAATTCCATTTCGGAAATGAATTTTGGAAACGAACGCGAAAGTTTTTCAGAGATAGAATTCAGGCTGATTGCCGAGAACATTCGCAAAAACCTGAGCTAACCGGTTTTCTTTTTATCCGTTAATAATTTCGAACTGCTTTTTATCTTACCCGGATTATCGCCCACAAATGCTTTCCAACTCCCATACGATTTGCCGGTTACCCCCGGAATGTTCTTTTGTAAGTAATGGCAATATGCCGCGGCAAGCCCGTCAGTGGCATCGAGAAATTGCGGGGTTTCGGTAAACGAAAGAAGTTTGCCGAGCATGGCGGCCACCTGTTCCTTACTTGCGTTCCCGTTGCCGGTGATCGATTTTTTTATTTTCTTGGGAGAATATTCATGAACGTGCAGACCGCGGTTGAGAGCGGAAGCAATGGCCGCTCCCTGCGCTCTCCCAAGCTTTAGCATCGACTGAACATTCTTGCCGAAAAAGGGAGCTTCGATTGCGAGTTCATCCGGTTTGTATTCTTCAATGAGCCAGGTGGTGCGTTCAAATATTTTTTTCAGCTTCAGCAAGTGGTCATCAATCTTGCCGAGTTTCACCACGCCCAGGCTGATGACCTTCGGAGTCTTTTTTTGGATGCCGATCAATCCGTAACCCATTACGATGGTTCCGGGATCAATGCCAAGAATGATCCGGTCGTACCTGCCTACCGGACAGGCAGGTTCTTTTATCCGGCTGAGAGTGTTCAATAATGAATTATTAAATTTATACAATACTTTCGCATTGAATCTGCAAATTAAAGAATCAGTTTGAAACCCGAACCATCGCAATATGCCAAAGTTCTCAACATTGCCAGGCTGCTGCTGCTGCCGGTCACTTTCGGATTTATTTTTTACAAGCTATTCTACGCCTACCATTTCGATGACCTTGTTTCGAAATTTCATTTCATTTTCTCGGCAAAAAAAATTCTCATTCTTGGTATCGTGATTCTTTTGATGGTGCTTAACTGGACGGTAGAATCGATGAAATGGCGGCTACTCATCAACAAAAATGAAGCGATGAGTTTCCGCGGGGCATTAAGTGCAGTGCTTTCGGGGATTGCACTCAGCATTATTACTCCGAACCAGATTGGCGATTTTGCAGGGAGGATCATTCACCTGAAGAAATTTGACAAGATAAAAGGTTCGGTGGTTACTGTGATCGGTCACACCGCACAGGTGATCATGACGCTGGCGTTCGGGTGGTTCGCGCTGGTAACTTTTTTCACCGAAACCAAAAAGATCGGTCCTGGTCATTTCCCGTTTTTCTTTTTTCTTTTTTTGATATTCGCCATGCTCGCTGTTTCTGGTTATTTAAAAATACACGTGATTTCCCGTTTTTTTAAAACAAAAAAAATAAACACTTACCTTTCCGTTTTTTCATTGTACACTTCCACCGAATTGAGCCGGGTTTTATTCTTTGCACTGTTGCGGTATACTGTATTTCTCGCCCAGTACATCCTTTTGCTTCGGTTTTACGATGTTCATCTTTCGGCCGTGCAATACTTCAGTTGCATTGCTTCTGCACTCTTTGTGCAATCTTTTGTGCCTTCTTTCCTTTTAATTGACCTCGGGATGCGGGGAGCAACCGCACTTTATTTTTTCTCCGCATTCACTCCCGATATGGTTGGCGTATTGCTATCTGCTTATTCGCTCTGGATCATTAACCTGATGATTCCAGCCTTTGGCGGATTGATCTCCATTTTAAAACTGAATGCAAACCGATGAACGTGTTATTTTATATTTCCGTTTTGCTCACATCATTTTATACCCTGCTGATCTTATTCTATTGGATTGGCTGGAGCAGGATCAAAGAATTTGTGGTTTTGAAAACAGGGAACGAAAAGAACAGCGCATTTTCAATCCTTATCCCGGCACGAAACGAAGCGCATGCCATCGCAAAATGCTTACAGGATATTTTTGACCAGGATTATCCTGTTGAAAATTTTGAAGTGATCGTGATCAATGACCATTCGACAGACGGAACGAATAATGAAGTGGAGCGATTTATCGAAAAAAAACACACTTCCAATGTGAAACTTTTACAGATGCATGATGATCCTGAAAAAAGAAAACTGAAAAAAGCAGCCATCACTTTCGGAATCTCCCGGGCAAAAAATAAATTCATCATTTTAACTGATGCCGATTGTGAGCGGGGAAAAGAATGGCTTTTTACCATTGACCGGTTCCTTGATCAAACCAAATCTAAAATGGTCTATGCACCGGTTGAATTCAAAGCGCACACCATTTTTGAAAAAATCCAGGCGATGGAATTTGCAGGCCTGGTAGGAATTGGTGCCGCAGCGATTGAACTGAAGAATCCAAACATGTGCAGCGCTGCAAACCTCATTTTTGAGAAAACGGTTTTTGATGAAGTGGAAGGTTACAAAGGGTATGACGGGCTTGCTTCAGGCGATGACGAATTCCTCATGCACAAAGTTTTTAAAATGTACCCCGGTGATGTACATTTTCTGAAAAATCCAAATGCGATCGTTTACACTTCTGCCAATGTTTCACTCGAACAACTCACTGACCAACGAAGGCGATGGGTTTCAAAAAGTACCAAATATGGCAACCGGTACATCACGGCAATCCTTGCGGGAGCTTATCTTTTCAATGCTTCCATCGTTATCAATCTTTTTATGGATTTCAAATCAGGCATCATTCAATTGATCATCAAAACGGTTATCGAGTTTTTGTTTTTAATCGGTGTGCTGCGTTTTTTCAGGCAAAAGAACTATCTTTTATTTTTACCTTTGGCCGAACTGTTTCACATCCTGTATGTGCTCGTCATTGGTATCTGGGCTAATACCGGAACTTATACGTGGAAAGGAAGACAAGTAAAATGAACGAAGAGCTGACCGATATTGAATACGATATCCTCGGTGCGGTATATTTCGTGGAATCATTTGAACACATCCTCGAAGATTGCCGCGAAAAACCCGCTGTGGTTGGTGATGTCTTAAAACAACTCATCCATAAAAAAATGATCGTCCCGATGAAATGGGATGAAGAACGAACTGAATTCGTCCGTAGTTTTATTTATGATTCGGATGATATGCGGGCATTTCATTACCTGGCCACAAAAGCAGGGCTGACCGCGCATAATTCAAAGTAATGAGCAAATAAATTTATTTGACCACCCGGTCGATGATGGCACGGTTGAATTTGTCCGCTTCTTCTTCCAAAGGTTCATGACCTGAATTTTCGAACCACACAATTTCTTTTTTAGGAGCATTTAATTTAGCTACGAATTCTTCCGTAACAATTGAGGGAAGGCTCTGGTCGTGCCTTCCAACAAAAAAATAAACAGGCACATCCAATTTGGTGAGGCTTGTTAAATTCGTCTCGAAGATCGCATTTCCCAGCCGGGAACAGGAGTACATGAAACCTTTGAGCCAGTCATATTTTTTATAGTCTTCATATTTTGTTTCTGCTTTTTTGATCTCCGCTTCGGATTGTTTTTTATAAATGGCACCATTATACTTCGTAAGCAGTTCATACTTTTTGAAGAAGCAATCCAAAGGAGTTTTACAAATCGTGGTGTCTTTCTTTTCCAATTGTTCCACCAGTTTCAGCATTTTCTTGTCTTTTCTCTGTTCGGCCTGTTTGCGTATCCATTCCCTGGATAGGTCAATGCTTCGGTTCATATCAATGACCTGTGAGATTCCAAAATACGCGGCATAATCGTCCGGATATTTTTTTACCAGTTGAAGCCCGATCACACTTCCCCAGGAAAAACCAGCCAGGTAAATTTTATCAGTGTGAAACTTTTTTTTAAGGATAAGCGTGAGTTCGTGAGCATCATTGATGAGTTGCTCCACTGATAAGTTTTTGGGTTCCTGGTTATGCATGAAAGATTTTCCACAACCGGCCTGTTCCCATGCAACAAGCATAACCGATTTGGTCAATTCGGCATTGAAATACCTGAGATGAGGTGTCTGTGGCCAACCCGGCCCACCGTGTAAAAAAAGCAACACGGGATTTTTATCAGAAACACCGGTTATTTCCACATACTGTTCTTCTCCGCCCAGTTTGATGAAAGTTTTTTCATCAATTGCGGAAGTGTCTTTGTAATCAGTGAAGGTGTGCGTAATAATTTTGGCGGGGTACTGGAATGCCAAAAGAAAGATCACGGTCAATGAATAAATTATTTTTTTCATGAAGTCAGAGTTATTTAACCAACCTTTAAACGAACCAACAAATATAAACGTAAATTAGTTCTCCGCTGACTAACTCTAACCCTCAACCCAAAACTTTTAATTTTAAACTCTAAACTAATTCATGAGAATCTTAAACTCCACCCTCCGGTTCTGCTGACGCCCTTCCTCGGACTTGTTGTCGGAAATGGGTTTTGCTTTTCCGTAGCCGGTGCTTATCACGCGGTAATCTTTGATGCCTTTCAACTGGATATAATTTTCCACCGCCAGGGCACGCTCCACGGATAATTTGAGGTTGGTATTTTCATCACCAACGTCATCGGTGTGGCCGGCGATCTCGATATTCATGGCAGGATTTTCTTTCATGATCTGGATGATTCGGTCCAGTTCGGGATACGACTCTTTTTTCAATTCCGTTTTACCCAGGTCGAAGAAAATATTGTTCATTCGCACGATCTGCCCGGTTTCCATAGGCACGAGCAACAGCATTTTTTTCATTTCGGTATATTCACCGGGTTGTGTAAGATCGATGTTGATCGATACCGGAACAAATCCTTTTGCTTTTGCCGAGATGCCATAATTTTTTCCGTAAGGTAAAATTATTTTATAATCACCATTCTTGCTCCTGAAACTTGCTATACCGGCTTCCGCTCCTGTGGTCAGCACTTCGTAACTGATATCCGATTCAACCGGCTGCATATTTTTTGCGTTGAGCACTTTTCCCGAAACCATCACAACCGGTTTCGGTTTAGTGGCATCTTTGGTTTTGATCCGAACAATATCTGTTTTGCCAAGCGTGTTGTAATAAGAAACCATATAGGCCACCTTACCCGAAGCCGGAATGGTGTAATATCCTTCAGATTTTTCGGTGTTGATCGGTTTGCCCATGTTCACCGGTTCGATCCAGTTTTCCCAGGTATCGTCAAGGCGTTTGGTCATGTAAATATCTTTCATCCCGAATCCGCCCGGGCGGTCGCTCGCGAAGTAAAGAGTTACTCCGTCTGCAGCCATGAACGGAGTGGTCTCATCGTAATTCGTATTTATTTTGACTCCCAGTGATTTCGGCTGGCTCCATTTTCCGTTATGCGTTTGAAAACTCACATAGAGATCGTTCATTTTACTTCCTTCGGTTTCCGAAAAACAAAGCAACAGGGTTTTATTGTCCGATAATAAACAGGCAGACGAATATTCCCCCTTGCACATTTTATCAAAATTTTTGATGTTGAGATAATAAGGTTCGCCCCAATTGTCGCCCATGCGTTGGATGAAAGAGAACCCCGGTCCCCAGTTGATGCCATCCACGTATTGCCCGCCAATGAGCATTTTATTTCCCCCGGTACTCAGGTTAAAAACGGTATTGAACCTTTCGCGGTTCAGTAGCTTTCCTGCATGTTGTGCGGTTTCCCATTCTCCTTTCTCATTCAGCGTGGAGAACCAGATGTCCTGCGAACCACCGATGGTATCCTTTAAATTTTGCGGGTGATTGGCACGAATGAAATACAAGGTCTTCCCGTCAGCTGAAATGATGGGGTTGAGCTCTGCATAAGGTGAATTAATGTTTGGACCGAGGTTCTCAATTTCCACATCCTGCGAAAATGAATAAAAGGAAATGAATATAAATAATAAAGAAAAATAGACGCGGATCATAAAAGCAAAATTAAGGGTTGATTTCATAGATGGATTTGATTTAAATCATGAAATTGGTTTGATAAATATATTCAATGAACATACAACAGTTTTTTGGTCTCGAAAAAATTCTCCCCGAACCATTTGCTTAAAGGAATCTCTTCCGCATGCATTCGTTTGTTTATTTTTTTTACTTCGGATATTTCTTCCCGCAGGTCACCGCCTTTGAGAAAAAGATATCCGTTCGGAATAGCATTGGTGTTTATTTTCGAAATGTAATCCTGCGTCCAGCGGTAGGTTTGAGCCACCGAAGCCACTGCACGGCTCAGGATAAAATCGAAATGTACTTTTTGTCCGCCTTGTTTTTCGTTGAGTTGTTCCACTCTTCCCGTAATAAATTTAATATTTTTAAGCCCGAGGTTTATGCTGATCTCTTTTGCCGCCCGGATTTTTTTTTCGATGGAATCGCATAAGGTGAATTGAACATCCGGGAAAAATATCGCGAGAGGAATTCCGGGTAATCCGCCACCGGTGCCGAAGTCGAGTACTCTTGTATTCTTTTTAAAGGCAATGAATTTGGCGATGGCCAGCGAATGAAGAATGTGACGCTCCATTAAATTATCAATATCCTTCCGTGAGACCAGGTTTATTTTCTCATTCGCATTTTTAAATAATCCTTCCAGCATGGCTAACTGGTTAAGTTGCTTCAAACTCAATTCAGGGAAATATTTTCGAATAACCTCCATTTTATTTCCGGGGGATCAAAAAATAACTATTGTTTACCATTTTTTTCTTTTAAAAGTAAGCAGCCCGATGGTGCCATAAACCGCAAGGTAGAAGACATATAACAAGTCAAGAAGCGGCAAGGCAGCGAGCACGTTCAGGCAATTCAGTTTTTTGGCCGCGTAATAAAAAACGATCTCCTGCGAAACAAGACGTAAGAAATAAATCCCGGCAACAAAATACCAAAGCTGAATATTCAGTACCAAAATTGCAGCCGTTAAAATATAGAACAGCATCATACTTGCATAATAAATTCCGAGAACATTCCGATGTTTGTTCTTGTAATATTTCCCGGTGGTCATGTGGCGTTTTTTCTGACTGCTCCACGAACCGAAATCTTTTTTGGCTTCGGTGTACACGAAACTTTCGGGATGAATTTCAATTGCCGTATTCGAAGAATTGGCAGCTTCATTCACAAACAGGTCATCATCTCCGCTACGAATATGCTGGTGATTTGCAAAACCTTTTTGACGGAAAAATAATTCTTTGCGGTATGCCAAATTCCTTCCCACACCCATGAACGGATTTTTTTTCAAAGCCATACCGAGATAGAATAGCGCGGTCATCAGCGTTTCGAACCGGATGAATAAATTCAGGAAACCGCTTTGTTTTTCGTAAGGAGAGAACCCGAGAACGATCTCTTTGTTGCCGGTCATCCGGCTTTGCATGTGGCGAAGCCAGTTCCTGCTTGCGGGTACACAATCCGCATCGGTGAACACCAGCAGGTCGTTTTTCGCTGCTTTTATTCCTATGGTGAGCGCGAATTTTTTTCCCGTGGGATATTTTTCCTGTTCGATGAGTTGCGAAACTTTCAAATGCGGGAATTCTTTTTGCATTTCCTCGAGCACTTTCTGGCTGTCGTCCCAGGAGCAGTCATTCACCACGATAACTTCAAAATCGGGATAATCCTGCTCGAGAACGGAATGCAGATTTTTCTTAATATTCTTACTTTCATTTCGTGCGGCAATGATCACCGTAAGCGGCTCCAGTTCATTTTTGCCGGATGGCCGGGGTTTTAAGAATGCAAGTTTGCCGAATATGCGAAAGAAATAATGTGTTTGCGCCAACAGCGCCACCGCCAACACTGAAAGAAATGATAATTCAACAGGGGTAAATTTTTCAAAAAACATGAAACGAAAATAGGAGCGAAGTCCGAGGTGCCGAAAGTTTGATTTCAACAGAGTGTGAAGAAATGGAAGGTTGAAGGAAGTGACTTAATCCAAAAAGATCCTCAATCCTTCTTCCGCCTGCAACTGCAGCATCTCCATGCCATTCTTTGTTTTCGCTCCCTTTGCTTTACAATTTTTCAGGAAAAAGGTTTCTTCAGGTAAATAGATCAGATCGTAAATGAAATGATTATTTGAAATAAATTCATATGGAATTCCAGGAGATTCTGAAATGTCCGGAAACATTCCAACCGAAGTGCAATTAATTATCAACTGATGCTCTTCAATTATTTTTTTTGACAGTGACGTATATGAAATTTCATTTTCCGATTTTGGATTTCTCGAAACAAAAGTGCAATCAATTTTCAACTTTAATAAAACAAATGCAACGGCTTTAGCCGCACCACCGGTTCCAAGGATCAATGCTTTTCCTTTGAAATTTTGGATGAATGGTTTCAGGGAATTCTCAAACCCGATAACATCCGTGTTATAACCAATCAGCTTTTTAGCAGTCTGACTCTTTGCGTTGGACGGCAAACTATGATCTATGATCTTTGATCTATCAACTATTTTAACGCAATTCACCGCTCCAACTTCCCTTGCTGTTTCATCGAGTTCATTCAAAAATTTTATTACTTCCATCTTGTATGGAACCGTTACCATCAGCCCGCAGAGTTCCTCATCTTTCAGGAGTGTTTCAAGTTCATCAATATTTCCAAGAGAATAATTTTCAAACGCATGATCCTTCAAATTCAAAGACAAGAATTTCTCCTCAAAAAACTTTTTTGAAAAGGTATTTGTCAGGTTGGAACCAATGAGTCCGAATTTTTTCAATCGTGAAATTTTTGGTAAAGTAAAATGATTTTGACGTAAACCGAAATTAATCCGGAATGAATTATCTTGCAAAGTGAACTCATAAAATATTGTACATGAAAAAAATCATTACATTCATTTTTCTTTTATCGCTGATGTCAGTGAGCTACCTTGCGTTCAACAACGCTGCCGGCCCGCCATCATCACAAACAGGGGCTCCCGGTGAGACCAATTGCACGTCCTGTCATTCAGGTACTGCTATCACCAGCGGAACAAACTGGGGTAACATTTCATTTTCTTCAAATATTCCTTCCGGTGGTTATACTCCAGGAAGCACTTATTCACTCACGCTGAGTTTGACCCAATCAGGAATTACGAGATACGGCTTTGAAATCACCGCTTTAACATCTTCCACAAATACAGCAGCCGGAACATTAACGGCAGGTTCAGGCCAGGGATCAACCACATCCGGAGGACGGTATTATGTTTATCATTCAAGTTCGTCAAATTATTTTTCATCCGGTACGGCAAGCTGGACATTCAGTTGGACTGCACCGACCCCAGGAGTTTCAGGAGTGGCATTTTATGCAGCGATCAATGCTTCAAACAATGATGGAACGTCATCCGGTGATCAGATCTACACCAAATCATTTTCAGTCGGGCAATTCGGTGTGGGTCCGCCAACTGCTGTGATCACTGCCGATAAGACCACCATTTGTACAGGAGATACGGTACATTTTCATGGAAGTGGTAATAACAATCCGACAGGATGGTCGTGGACATTTGGAGCCGGTGCGTCACCCGCTTCTTCTTCTGTTCAAAACCCGGTGGTGATTTACAACTCGGCAGGAACACGAAATGCAACATTGATGACAACCAATGCATACGGAACTTCCGGAATTACGTTGCAACCGATCACGGTCAATGCAAAACCATCTGCCGTTGTTACTCCCTCAGGAACGTTGGCACTTTGCGGCACAAATGATTCCATCGTTTTATCGGCAACTTCGCAAACAGGGGTAACTTATCTATGGTTTCCAACGAATGATACTTCACAATCAATTATCGTTAAAAGTGCCGGAACATATCGTGTGACCTTTACAAATTCAAATAATTGCGTTGCTACAAGTTCAACTATTGTTGTTCAACAAAAAACAATTCCAACCGTCACTTTAACATCGGCTGACAGTGCGTGTTCCGGGGATACTGTTTTATTTAGCGGAAGCGGAAATTTTATAACGTATAAATTTTTGATGGATACGCAAACGGTTCAGAATTCATCCGTGAATATTTTTAAAACCGCTTCGTTGAATTCTTCAAATGTATTTTCACTCTATGCCGTTGATTCTTTCGGATGCAAAACTCCAGCAAGTAATTTTAAATCTGTTTTGGTTCGAACTCCGGTATCCGCGCCGGTTACCACTTGTGGAACCCAAACATCCGGTTCTGTTCAGTTCATTTGGAGTGCGGTGAATGGTGCTATTGGTTACGAGATCAGCAATGACACCGGAAAAACATGGCAATCGCCAAGCAGCGGAGCCACTGGATTGTCGCACACTATTAGCGGATTGACAGGAGGAAATCTCGTGAACTTGAGAGTCCGTGCAAACACGCAGGGAGCCTGCGCTCACGGGTTGGTTGCTTCCAAAACCTGCCAGACTTTAGGCTGTCCTTATGTGTCGTTTAATTATTCCGGACCAAAATTCAGTTGCCTCGCAAATGATACTTCGTCAAGATTAGAAAATATTTCCATCGCGAATGTGAACGCGATCAATTACTCGGTGAATATTAATAATAACGGATTTTCTTCTTCCTTGAGCAAACAAGTAAGTTTAATAAAAGGCACAAATAATATTCACATCAAAATTTTTGATTCGCTGAATGCAGGCTGTCCGCAAACCGATTCTGTAATTGTTGTTACAGGAGTTAATTCTCCTATTACAAAAGCTGTTTTGAGTTTTTCTTCAACAGGAATTGATACCACCAAACAATTTTGCCTGAACTCCACGCAAAGTATTTTCTCAAGTAAACCAACAGGAGCGAATCGTTATTACTTTTTAAGAAATTCGGTAGATACATTTCAACTTGGCAATTCAAATTCTTTTGTTTCTTCAATCAAATCTTTTTTGAACAATGATATGGCAACTGTGATCGCAATGGATACCAATTATGGTTGCTCGAAGATTTCGGATGGATTGAAAGTAGTAGTGAATCAGAATCCGAAAGCCGGATTTAAATATTGGGGCACCAATTCTTATCCTGTTCCATTTACAGATACAAGTTGTTGTCAAATAAAAAATTGGAACTGGTGGTTTGGAGATTCCGCATTTGCTCCGAACACTTCCACATCACAAAATCCATCACATCCGTATACTCAATATTTAAATAAAGTTTATAATGTGACATTGGTAGTTCTTGATTCAAATGGGTGTCGCGATTCAATAAATAGACAAATTAATGTCCAATTTGAAGGTGTGAACGAAGTTTCATTCATCAATAATTTACAAGTATTTCCGAATCCTGCTAAAGGTTTGATCAATCTCTCTTTCAACTTAAAAGAAAGATCGGATGTGCAGATTCAAATTTTTGATCTGTATGGAAAAGAAGTTTTTCAATACTCGGAAATGAATGAAGGTGCAGGGCAAAAAGAGTTTCCAATCTCCCTGGAAGAAAAAAAACCTTCAGGAATTTATTTACTGATGATACGAAGCGGAGATCAAAAACAAGTGGTGAAGTTTGTGAAGGAATAAATTACCGTTTGTAAAAATAAATTTCCACCCTCCGGTTCAGCATACGTCCTTCAAGTGTGGCATTGGTTTGAACGGGTAATTTGCTTCCCTTTCCGCGGGTTTTGATTTTGTCTTCAGGAATTCCTGTAATTATCAGAAGTTGTTTAACATGCCCGGCACGGTTCAATGAAAGAACCATATTCGAATCTTCAATGCCTGTTGAATCAGAATGGCCGACAATGATCACGCTGTCAATTTTATTTTTTGTAAAGAATTCCCCAACGTCAGCAAATGCCGATGTAACCTCATTACTTAGTTCCACGCTCGCAACTTCAAAATTAAATACAAATTTTTTGAAGCGTATTTTTTTTGTATCGAATGTTGCCGGAATGCTTCGGAAAGATTTTGATTTGAGAAAAATTCCAGAATCGAAATTGGCATCGTTGAGGTCGCAAATGATCAGTTT
>JBIOHI010000030.1:0-14241 GCA_044448845.1 Bacteroidia bacterium | reverse complement strand
TTGGAAGAGATCGATCCGTATTCCTTATTCAGATCGTTCACATTGTATTTTGAGAGTTGGGCGAATTCTCTTTCTTTATCCGGTTTGAATTTTGGATTGAGGCTATCCTTGTATTTGGAAAAAGTTTTTTCGTAATCCTTGCTCAGCTTTAACTGATCATAGGAACTTAGTTGTTGAAGCTCTTTTTCTTTTTCGAGTTTGATTTTCTTATCCAGGCTATCCTTGAGTCTTTGATAGAACAACGGATAATCGAATGATAACCGGAAATTGTTTATCTTATTTAAATAGGAGTTGTTTTCCGTAGTATAATAATAAGAGGTGTTAAACGGCAATCCGAAAAGATAAACCTGCGCATCTACCTGGGTTCGCACATAATTCTGCGGTACACTCTGGTATAAATAGGTGTTGTCCGACAACTGACCTGTGGCAGTGATCCTGCCCTTGATGGAAAAAATATTTTTTGACTGAATGGTTGATTTTGATTTTTGCTTAACATTAATTTCATCTTCAACCGGAGTCAAAGAATTTATATCCGATGAATTGACTAAAATAATTTTAAAGAAATTACCGGAAGCCCGGTCCTCAAATTTTTTAATTTCGGAAGTATCGTAAATGACAGTTTCCAAAATTTTATAATTGAGCGTGTCGCGCAAACGATCGTTAGAAAGAATTATTTTTTGAGAAAATACTTTTTTATTTTTCTCATTCAACACATGAACAACACGAAAAACAGTATCATGGATTGAATCGGTTTTAAACAATTTATCTTTGGCTAAAATCAAAAAGTATTGTTTGGTCAAACGGGCTGAAGTTCCCAGTTTATATAGGTGTTGAGCAGAGGCGAATGAATAACTTAAAACTGTTATTAGAGTCATGATAAGTAATTTGCTGCTATAGTTATGACATTTGATTTGCATAAGGTTTCCTAACAACACTTAAATAATTCTTTTTGAATTATTCAATCATCGAGTCAAAGAAAACTGGGTGACTATCGAATTACAATAGTATTAATACGATACTTTATGGTATTAATACTATAGAGGTAAATCATGCTTGAAATCAAAACAAGGTCACATTTTCGAGATGTGACTTTTGCAGGATCAAAAACTTAAAATTTTCTAAATTGGGGAATTCCCCCAAAATTTAATTTGCAATCAGATTTTTTTTGCTATAAAATTACCTCGCATTTTAAACTAAACTTTAACAGCATGAACAAACTAACCCTAAGCTTAATTGATGATGATGATGCATTTCGCTGCGCTCTCATCAAACAACTGCAGAACTACAATTGCTTTAACATCCTTTACTCTTCCTCCAAAAGTGAAGAGGCACTCTCACACATTTCGCAGCTCAATTGCGATGTGGCTATACTGGACTATATGATGCCGGTGATGAATGGTCTTCAATTGCTGCGTGAACTTCGTTCATACAAATACACCGGTAAGATCATTATTCTTACTTCGATCCAGGATGAAACTTACTTCAAAGAATTTTATGAATCGGGGGCAAATTTTTGCCTTTTAAAAGGTAAAATATCAGAATTGGTGAGTAAGATAAACTCTTACCTGTTCAAAAAAAATGGAAATATTATTGAATTTAATTCTCTCAATGAGATAGAAATGAAGATCATCATTGAGATTTGTAACGACCTGACCAACGTTCAGATTGCTGAGAAATTAAACCTCAGTAAGAGAACAGTAGAAACCTACCGGCAGAAAATTTCCGAAAAAATTTTAATTCCCAATTCAACCGTTTCGCTGGTTAAATATGCCGTTCAGAAAGGATATTATAAAATCAATTCGGATTTCACGGATTCCTCAACTGTGAGCCGCTGAATAAAAGCCTTGTACTACAGATTTAGTAAATATGCAATCCAAAATTGCCGGAGAGCAAATTAAGAATTGATTTAACAACGCAGCATTTGAATTTCCTGACGAAAACAGATAAGGGAGAGCAAAAAAGGCTTCACTTCTAATATAATCGTAAACTCAAATCACTAAAAAAATAATTAAGATTTGGCATCCAAATAACCCAAACTTGAATAGTATTATATTATTATTTCTGACCTAAACTATCAATCGACTTTAAGTCCTCCAAAAAGTTCGATAATTGGTCAGCGTAGTGCACAATAAAAAAAGTTGCACCTTGTTGCAACTTTTTTTTTATTTCAAGGTTGAAAATATTTTAAAAATTACAGGGATTCCATCACTGCAATTTTTTCAATTGGAGAACTGACAGTTACTCAACCGTTATCCTGCTCAAAGCTGATCTGTCACCAGCTTTCACACTCACAAAATAAATTCCGGGGTGCAAATTACTCAGGTCAATTGCTGTTTTGAAATCACCGGATGAATGTTTGTAAATGGAAGTTGTTAAAACTTTTCCAAGAATATCATTCACTTCGATAAAAATTTGTTTTTCATCGGTGGTCAATTCAATATTTAAAATTCCGGAAGTTGGATTTGGGAAAATTTTACAGTATTCAAAATCGGAATGTTCAACAACACCGACACCATAAGTAACAGTAATAATTTTTGTTGCAGTGTCGCTGTTGCAGGTTGTAGTTGACTCAACCACCTGTAAGATTCCTGTTCCGACGTTGTTGAAAACCGCGTTGATCACATTTGATCCCTGGCCGATGTTGATGTTTCCGTTACTTATCATCCAGTTATAGGAACTGCCTGAATTGTATGTCACACTAAAGATATCTGCAGTTCCCCGATGAACGGTTGAAACTCCGGTGATCACCGGCAACGGTTTTACCTTTACGGTCACGTTCACGTTCGAGTCGTAGGCCCGGCATCCATTCATGTCACGTATCTGTACCGTGTAACGTGTCGTTACATTCGGGCTCAGCGTGAAGGTTGTTCCCGTGAAAAACGGACTGTTCAATGGATTGATAAAGGTGTCGGGGTAAAGGAACCACCGGTAGGAATAGGGTGCCCTGCCATATTTGCCGTGGTAAGGTATCGTTACTGAACTGCCCTGGCATACGAATGTGTCAGATACGATCACCTGAACCATTGTGTCGACTACCAGCGTGTCGTACAGCTGAACCGTACATGGCGGTGAGCCAGCCGGCCCCGGTGTGTTCACATCAAGTTGAACTAAATATTTTCCACCTGCCGGGAAAAATAAAACAGGCGGTGTTTGCACATTAATGTAAGTATAAACACTCGATAAGGAATAATCATTCGGTACCTTGCTGATCTGCCAGATAGTGGATGAGAATTGCTGGGATGGTTTTAGTTTTGGATATGTGAGTCCCCACTTGCCACATTTATAATCCGTTTTCCAAATCGCAACTTTTGCTTTTTCCAGTACCTGGATTTGAATGGCGCGAATACTTCTTCCTGAATTCGGGCACCGACTGTCGCGGCCTGTAACGGTAAATTGCCAGGGAATGGTGGATGCCATAGTACTATCAGGTGTCCAGCAAAACTGGTAAATATCTTCGCGCGGCCCGTGCAATCTTCTCCAGGGCATTCCACCAATTGGTGAATTATATTTAGGTAATAAAGTTGCGCCTTTCGAAGCGAGTGCGGCATCCCATGTTAAAAATGTTGTATCCGAAATGGGTGGTGAAGCAAAAGGAAAAAAGTCAGTGTCTTTTGCGATCACATCAAAACAGAGTGTATTGCCAGCACAAACCTGCCACGATAATTTAGGCTGTTGTGCATTCAGAGGATTGGGTGGATTGGTCATGATCCTGGGAGGATTATTCGGTGGGCATTGCATCAGCCATATCTGAATATCTCTTCGGGTTATCCCGATAACAAAGGGAAGCCCCGTAACAGCATCGTATTGCCATTGCCTGATCTCAACAGCCATTACACCTACAAAATAACCGGAACCGGGATAGGTCGGTGTAAACATGATGTCTCCGGTCACTGCATCACAAGAAATGCCTTTCATTGGAAACGGAGCTGAGTAATATGGCATCGGTGCGTCATAAGTATAAGGTGGTGTGTAAGTAACCGGTGTTCCAAGGCTTTGAAGAGCAGGAACGAAAGCAAAACTGAGCGAGTCATGATCAACATCATAAGTACCATTATTAAAAACAAAAGGTTGTCCTCCGCAAATAAATGCCATCGGTTCGTTTGAAAAATCAGGAGAACTATTGCAGGGAGAGATGGACATACACCGGTTGATAATTGCTTCTATATAAAAATTCTGTCCTGCCGACCCGGTGTTGATCACGCTGTCGCGGCAACATTCCGAAAATGAGATCCGCACATTGCAACACAAAGTTGGAATGCCTGATGATGCACCAAGATCAACTGTTCCCTGGAATATATATTTTTCAATTCCGGGAGTTGATGTTCCGGCAGTCACACAACCCATATTGGTACAAATGTTTTTTGTGGTCGGGCATTGAGGATTTGTTCCCACATCCTGGACACTTACCAGGTTCACCTGGAATGGGCTGAAGGTATTTCCGTTGAAAGGTGAATCAACACCCGATAAGTTGAGCGAATAAGAACAACCCGAACTGCAGGAACCGATGCAACTGCCAATTGCGCTTCCGCTGCAATCACGGTAAAGTTTGAGTGTGACCAAATAAACTCCCGGGGTGGAAGTGCAGGTGTACGAAATTTCACCACCGGCAATATGTGAAGCTTTTATTTCTTTATTCGAAATAAAAAAAAGGATCAAAAGGGTTAGAATAGTTATTGAATTTTTCATAGAAAATAAATTATGTTCAGTTCATGATTACATTTCAAAACTTCATTCAAATATACCGAAGTCAAACTTAAATCATTGTTAGTTGCACCAGAATAATTTCAAGGTTGACGCTTCAACTTCGCTCGAACTGACAACTCACTCCACCGTGATCCTGCTCAAAGCTGATCTGTCGCCTGCTTTCACGCTTACAAAATAAATTCCCGGATGCAAATTGCTCAAATCAATTGATGTTTTGAATTCACCAGGTGAGTGAGAATATTTTGAAGTGGTCAAAACTTTTCCAAGCACATCGGTAACTTCAATTTGAATTTGTTTTTCATCCGTGGTGAGTTCGATATTTAAAATTCCTGAAGTAGGATTCGGGAAGATTTTAAAATGATCGATGGAAGTTTGGTTGGTAATTCCAACACCCATGGTAACGGTAATAGTTTTTGAAGCCGTATCACTCACGCAATTGGTAGAGTTTTTTTCAGTCACATTCAAAGTTCCTGTTCCGATATTTGCAAACGCTACGCTGACAGTGTTTGTTCCATTTCCGGATTGAATATTTCCGTTCAACACAAACCAGTTGTAACTGCTTCCTGAATTATTTCCTACCGTGAAATTATTAGCCTGTCCTCTCGGAACGGTTGACAATCCTGTTATAACGGGTGTTGCAGGTTTTGGATAGACATCAAATTTTACCGTGTCTGTAGTTGGACACACCGGTGCGCCAGTTCCTGAATATTGTTTGTAATAAGTATAAGAAAGGATATTTGTTGATGGTGAAATCAATACTGCGGGTTTCAACGGATCGAAGAAATAATGTTTTACCGATCCCGCGATGGTGCTGTCAACTCCATTTCCTGTCCATGTTGAATATTGTCCGTTTGCATCGTACGGTGCAGGCAGCCAGTTGTGGTATGGATTATTTCTGGCTCCATCATAAAGCAAATTGAAAACTCCTCCGTTGGAACACCATTTAACGTCAAATCCGGCTATCACATACGGATTTCCGTAAACGATAACCTCCGCCACGCTGTTCATTACGCAGCCGCCATAAGAACCTGGTGCTTTATATAAAAAGTTTATCCAGTTGGAAAATCCTGTTGTGTTTGGATAATTTATACTATCCACCGGAAGGTTAGTCAAACTATCAATCCAAACTTTTGGAATCGAATCCTGGATGATTGCTCCAGTGGGATTGAAAGACCAAATGCCGGTTCCACCCGGCTGGTTTGATATAAAATTATTGAGCAATGCAATTTTTGCACTTTTGCAAACTTTAACCGGTGCAGGTTGCGTAAGGACAGGCAATGAATTTACCGTTACAATAATGGAAGAATCATAAGCACGGCAACCATCCAGATCTCTCACCTGCAAAGTATATCTCGTAGTTGCCGGAATATTTATGGAGAATGAATTCCCGGTATAAAAAGGACCGTTCAGCGGATTTGCAAAAGTATCGGGAGACAGGAACCAACGGTAACTATAAGGAACCCTTCCACCATGTGCGTTGTAAATAAACGTCAACCAATTTCCACTGCAAACATTAGTATCGTTCACAGAAATGGTAAGAGGTGTATCAACGATTTTTATCGTGTCGTAAAATATTTTTTGCAAACCGGAAGGAACACTTGCATTTAATTTCACAAGGTAATTTCCGGCCTGTGAAAAATTTAATACAGGTGTTGTTGTTACATTTGAAAAAGTATCGGCATTGGCGAGTGAATAATTATTTGGCACTTTCGAAACGGTCCAAACGGAATTAATGGAAGATTGCAACGCCCCGCTTTGCGTATAATTACATTGTACACCGAAACATCCTTTGCGGGTTTGATGAATTACCATATTCAAATTGTTCACCACGTTCACAGCGAATGACATGGTGATTCTTCCGGGGTTCGGGCAACGGCTGTCTTTTGCGGTGACGGTGAAATACCAGGGAATGCTTGAGATCATTGTTGTGTCGGGTGTCCAGCAGAATTTTTTAGAATCTTCCCGGGGGCCACTTATTTTTCGGAGGCTATCCACATAATTGCTTGCAAAGGTTGCACCGTATGGTGATAAAACTCCATCCCACGTTAGAAAGGTAGTGTCGGAAACCGGGGGAGTAGAGTATGGTGAGAAGTCGGTATCTTTTCCAATGATATCAAAACATAGTTGTTGACCCGCAAAAGCCGACCAAAAAAGTTTTGGTTGCTGTGCATTCAAAGGATTAGGAGGATTTGTTTTTAACCATGGAGACTTATTGGCAGGACATTGCTGCAACCACATCAGCATATCGCGGGTTGTTGACCCGATGAGTGTTGGAACTCCACCGATGGTTTTCCATTGTTTCACCATCACGGCAACTTCTCCAACAAAATAACCGGAACCGGAATAAGGTGGAGTAAAAGAAATATCCCCGCTGATAAAATCACAATTTATTCCCAGAGGAGATGGGGCCGTTTTAACACCACCTGTGTAAGGCATTGGGGCATCATAAGAATAAGGTGCAGTGTACGTCACGGAAGATCCTGCTCCAGCCAAAGCAGGTGTGAAAGAATAACTCAGTGAATCGTGATCCGGATCGATCGCACCCATGTTATAATGAAACTGCATACCTCCGCAAATCACGATCACCGGGTCGTTTTTGAAAACAGGCGAACTGTTGCACGGAGCAACACACCGGTTGAAAATGGTTTCAATATAAAAAGTATTTCCTGCCGGGCCGGTATTAATTGCTCCAGAGCGGCAACATTCGGTGAGTGAAATTCGTACCATGCAACAGGTTGTTGGGACACTCAATGAACCCGGATTAAAAATTCCCTGGAACGTATATTTTTCAACTCCGGGTGTGTATGTTCCCGCAGTTATACAGCCCATGTTGTTACAAACACTTTTTGAAGAAGGACAAACAGAAACATTGGAACCCGCATCCGAAACACTGATCAGGCTTACGTTAAATGTGCTAAAAGATGTTCCGTTGCAGGTCGCATCGGCACCGGTAACACTCAAATTATAACTGCAGGATAAATTGCAGGAGGTACTCGTGCAATTTCCGAGCGGAATACCGCTGCAATCGCGGTAGAGAACAAGTGTTACAAGGTAGTTGCCGGGAGTGGAGGTACAGGCGTAAGTAATTTCTCCGCCAACATTGTGCGAGGCTTTGGCTTTATCCGAAATAAAAAAACAAATCATGGGTAAGAAGAAGGCGTAGATGAAGTTTTTCATTTTGATAAAATTGGTACCACAAAATAAGTTAATTAAATCCTTAAAATTTTCTTAATAATTCCTTAAAATTTGAAGGAAGGAAAATGATGTGATAAAAGCGTGGATAACCGGGGAATTGATAGACTGAAAAGATTACAAAGATTGCAAGGTTGTCTTAACCACCAATCCTTAAATCTCAAATTTCGAATCAGAAATCTTAAATCACAATCACTCTACTGTGATCCTGCTTTCGCATATGAATGCTTTGTTTTAACGGATGTCCCGTAGGGACTGAATATCGGTAGAAATATTTCTGTGCGAAAAGGGAAGTCCCGTAGGGACGAAATATCAAATCAACTCTTTAAAAATATATTTCTCATCGTATTCGATTTCGAATTTATTAAGGAATTCAATATACTCCTGAATAAAAGTTTTCTTGCGATGATGTTGTTCCTGATTTTCAATGTAAGTTATGACATCCTTAAGTTGTGATTTACCATAAGAAAACGCACCATAACCTTCCTGCCATTCAAATTTACTTTTTGTACAATGCCTTTCATTTATCCATTTAGATGAACCTCCTTTTACGTCCCTGCATTAAATCTGAAACGGATTGTATGGGTCTTAAACCGATCAAAATATGAACATGGTCGGCTATACCATTTATAGAAATCAAATTATGCTTATTGTTCTGAACGATTCCGGTGATATATTTATACAATTCATCTTTCCAGCCAGCACTGATGATTGCTGCTTTATATTTGACCGCGAATACAAATTGAATATGAATTTGTGTATAGGTATTTGACATAAGATATTTCGTCCCTACGGGACTTGCTTTAATAAGGTCAATTATTACTACCGATCTTTCATCCCTAACGGGATTAAACTAAAATCGTAGAAGATATTTATTAAAAATCACTCCACCGTTATCCTGTTTAGCGCAGCCCTTTCGCCAGCCTTCACGCTCACGAAATAAATTCCTTGATGCAAATTACTCAGGTCAAGTGAGGTTTTGAATTCACCGGTTGTGTGAGAATATTTTGTGTTCGATAAAACTTTTCCAAGCACATCCGTCACTTCAACCTGAATTTGTTTTTCATCGGTGGTGAGTTCGATATTTAATATTCCGGAAGTTGGGTTTGGATATATTTTGCAGTATTCAAATGAGTTTTGTTCTTTCAATCCAACTCCGATTGTAACGCTGATGGATTTCGCACCGGTATCGCTTTTGCAATTATTTAAATTGGTCTCAAACACTTTCAGCATTCCGGTTCCTACATTTGCAAACACTACGCTCACCTGGTTGGTTCCATTTCCCGAATTGATATTTCCGTTAGACACAAACCAGTTGTAGCTGCTTCCCGAAGTATTCGTCACGCTGAAATTATTTGACTGACCGTGCGGAACGCTTGTTAACCCGGTGATCACTGGTGTCAACGGTTTCGGATTCACGGTTACATTCATCGTATCTTTTTTCGAACACTCCAACCCGCTGTAAGTTGCATAAACGGTTGCTTCGAAAGATGAGGTTGTACCTACCAAAATCGCCATATTCGGATTCGAAGATTTGGGTGCGATTACCGAACCGGTGGTGATATTTTTCCACAGGTAGTTTTGTCCACCACTTGCGCGCAGGTTTACGATCCCGCTTCCGCATAATGTCGTATCGTTACCTGCATTTGCCGGGATTGCCGGATTCACATTCAATACTAATGAATCGGTGACCTTGCATCCGAGTGTATCAGTTAAGGTAACAATGAACAGATTAGAATCACCGCGGGTGATAGTGCGCACAGTGTCACCGGTATTCCAAAAATATTTTTTCACGTTGCCCGAATTGTTTCCGGCATCGAGCGCGTAAGTGTTGCCTTTGCAAATGCGCGCACTTGCGGGAAGTGAACTTACAGGCATTGGTCGCACGGTAACAATCACAGAAGTATCGTAACCACGGCAACCATTCAGGTCTCTGGCCTGGAGAATATATTTGGTGGTGGAAGCAGGACTTATAGAAAATGTGGTAGATGTAAAGAAAGGCGTATTTAATGGATTGATGAAAGTATCAGGCGCAATGAACCAACGGTATGAATAAGGAACTCTTCCGCCATTAGCAAGGAAATTAAAGGTGGCGCTGCTTCCCGGGCAAATTGTGGTGTCGTTCACTGAAATGGTTACAGGCTGATCCATCACAATGGTGTCGTAAATTGTTTTAGTCAATCCGGAAGCCGAAGCAATATTCAGTTTCACTAAATATTTTCCACCTGATGAAAAGTTGAGATAAGAAGTGGCGATGGTGTTGGAGAATGAGTCAACACTCGTCATCGTATAATTGTTTGGAATTTTTGAGATCTTCCACAACGAAGAAGAAATGCTTTGAGGGGTTCCGTTTTGAACATAGGAGAGTTTAACTGTGCGGCAACCGTTTGGTGTTTGCAGAATACTCACGTTCAGGTCGCGGGTCACTGTAATCGCAAAAGCCCTTGTGGTGCGCGCGCCCACAGGACAACGGTTGTCTCTTCCGATGACGGAAAAATAATACGGTACCGAACTGATTTTAGTTGTATCAGGTGTCCAGCAGAAACGCACGCTGTCCTGGCGCGGGCCATTTATTTTTCGGAGACTATCGGTATAGAGTTTTGTAAATGTTGCACCGAATGATGTCAAAGAACCATTCCATGTTAAGTACGTGGTATCTGATCTTGGAGGTGAGGCATAAGGAGCAAAATCCGAATCCCTCGCAATGATGTTAAAACACAGGGGTTGCCCGGCAATCACGGTCCAGTTCATGATGGGTTGATTTCCGTTTAGCGGATAAGTCATCAGGTACGGAGGTGAGTTAGTAACACACTGTTGAAGCCACATTTGCACATCGCGCATGGTTTTACCGATCACGGTCGGTACCCCGCTGATATTTTTCCATTGTTGAATTTGAATGGTTACGATTCCGACAAAATATCCTGAACCCGAATAAGGCGGAGTGAAACTCACGTCACCATTTGTTGAATCACAATGAATGCCCAATGGAAATAAAGCATTGGGATTACCACCCATGTAAGGCATCGGAGCAGTTGCACTGTAAGGTGCAGTGTACGTAACGGGTGTGCCTGCTGCCTGCAAGGCGGGTGCGAACGAATAACTCAGAGAATCCATATCCGGATCAATGGCTCCATTGTTAAAAATATAAGGTTGTCCTCCGCAAATGATCACGAAAGGATCATTCGAACAGATTGGTGCGCTATTGCATGGTGTGATACAACGGTTGAAAACGGTTTCGACATAAAAGGTGTTTCCGGCAGGTCCGGTATTAATCGAACCATTGCGGCAACACTCGGTGAATGAAATCCGAACGTTGCAACATGAAGTTGGAATGCTCATCGAATTCAGATTTACATTTCCGCGGAAAGTATATTTTTCAACCCCGGGAGTGTAAGTACCGGCAGTTACACAACCCATATTAGTACAAATACTTTTTGAATTCGGGCATAACGGATTCGGATTCGCATCGGTAACATTCACCAGGTTTACCGTGAAATTTCCGTAAGAGGTTCCGTTACAACTTGCATCGGCACCCAAAACAGTGAGAGTGTAAGAGCAACCCGATGAACACGAACCTGTACAACTGCCAAGAGGAATACCGGTGCAGTCGCGGTAAAGCGTAAGGGTTACCTGGTAAGTTCCCGCGGTAGCGGTACAGGTGTATGTGATCTCTCCACCTGTTAAATGAGATGCTTCGGATTTTTTAGTTAGGAGAAAAAAACAAATGACTAAAGTCAGAACTGGTATAAGTTTTTTCATGCGAAAAAAATTTAGGGGGTGTAAAGATAAAGGAATACACACTGAATTCCGATGAAGAATTTTGTATTTTTTTTGAGAAATTTCCTAATCTTTGATGAGTCAACAAAAATTCAATGCAAACCACTGAAAATATCTTAATGATCCGCCCCGCTGCATTCGGGTTTAATGAGCAAACTGCCGAAAATAACTATTTTCAGGAGGAAATGGCATCTACCGGGAACCTCAGGCAAAAAGCAATTGATGAGTTTGACCACATGGTTTCCGTTCTCGAACAAAACGGAATTAAGGTGAAAGTGATAGAAGATTCATTGAATCCCGGAAAACCGGATGCCATTTTTCCGAACAACTGGATATCCTTTCACGGGAACGGTGAAATTGTTTTATACCCGATGTTCGCTGAAAACCGGAGGAAGGAAAGAAGAAAAGAAATCGTGGAAGAACTTTCAAAAACTTTTAATGTGAAAGAAATTTTTGATCTGAGCAAATACGAAAATGAAAATAAATTCCTCGAAGGCACAGGCAGCATGGTACTTGAGAGGGATCATAAAATTTGTTATGCCTGCAATTCTCTGCGAACAGATCCGTTTCTCCTTGAAAAATTTTGTTCTCATTTCGGATATAAAAAGATTTTGTTTACCGCAAAAGACCATGCCGGCATGCTTATTTATCATACCAACGTGGTGATGAGCGTGGGAGAAGAATTTATTTTGGTTTGCATGGAAGCGATCGAAAACCCGGATGAAAGGAACGCGATAAAAAAATCAACTAATAAAGTGATCATCGAAATTTCTCTTTCACAACTGCACCATTTTGCCGGGAATATGCTCGAAGTGAAAAATAAGAAAGGAGAAAATGTTTTAGTGATGAGTGAACAAGCACATTCATCGCTCCTTCAAGATCAACTTCATGCATTGAATAAATTTGCCGCTATCATTTCTGTTCCGCTCTTTACCATCGAGACCTTTGGTGGTGGCAGTGCGCGCTGCATGATGGCGGAAATATTTTTACCGAAGAAAGACTGAGCAAATACGTTTCGTTATTTTTTTGTATTCAAAATGAATTAGTTTTGGAAGCATCAAATGAGCGATGCATTCAGCATATTGAAGTCGTATTTCAAATCAAAGATCGAGATCAACGATGAAGAATTCGGTCACTGGAAAACGTATTTTGTACTCAAAGAAGTAAGGAAAGGCAAATTCTTATTGACAGAGAAAGATCATTGCAGATACCTTTCCTTCGTTTGCAAAGGATGCCTGCGGAGTTTCACCATTGATACGAACGGGGTGGAACACATCATTCAGTTTGCACCTGAGAACTGGTGGATATCGGATCTCAACAGTTTTACCGGTAACGAGCCTTCTCTTATAAATATTGATGCAATCGTTGATTCAACTGTTTTGCAGATCGATCACGATTCTTATTCAAAGTTGTTTGATGAATCACAAAAATGGAGTGCTGTTTTTTTAAACCTGTTGCAAAAAAGCAGGGCGGCATCCGAGAAAAGAATTTTATCCTATCTGAACTCATCCGCTGAAGAGAGATACCTGATTTTTATGAAGTATTTTTCGGGAATCGCGCCACAGATTCCCCAGCACATGATCGCCTCGTATTTGGGGATAACCCCTGAATCCCTTAGCAGGATAAGGAAACACCTCGCAGACTCAAAATAGAAGTCTGACCAAATTCATTTTAAATCTTACCATACATCAATGCCGATGCCTGAGGTCTGCTTTACTTTTGAACTAACATTTGTTAGATAAAACTTAAACCTTATTAATCAACTCTTAAAATCATTATTATGAAAAAGTTCACATCATCATTCGCGGTTATTATGATCGTTGTTTTCTGCAGTTTTACAGAAAAAAATCCCTGGCTGGCACCTAAAGAGGCCGAAGGTCTTGTTAATCCTTACGAAAAAAATCCTACGGCCATGAAGGCTGGTGCAGCGATATTCACTCAACAATGCGTGGTTTGCCACGGTGAAAAAGGAAAAGGGGATGGGATCGCGGCTGCAGGTCTGGATCCGAAACCTGCAAATCTTACTTCCGACAAAGTTCAAAACAATACCGATGGTTCTTTGTTTTGGAAGATAACTAACGGAAGAACACCCATGCCGACTTTCAAAGGAATTCTTACTGACCAGCAACGGTGGCAGGTGGTAAGTTACCTAAGAGAGTTCAGGCCTAAAAATCTTTCTGCTAAAAAATAATTAATAAATAATTAACTCATGAAAAAAATTGTTATCGCAGGTGTCATTGCGTTCTTTTTCGCAATGCAATCGGGAGAAGCACAATCCCTATTTTCTGGTAAAAACTTTGTGTTGGTTGGTGCGGCTTCTGCCGGTTACCATGCTGACACCAACGGAAGAGGGTTCAACACCCTTGGATTAAACCTCATGCCGCTGATCCGTTTCAGTGACAAGTTCTTCATGGTTTCTGAAATAGAGATCGGAATTGGTGATGGAGCAGCAGGCCCTGACTTTGGGTTGGAGCAAGTGCAGATGTGCTACAAATTATTACCGGATATGACCATTTATGCCGGACGGTTTTTACCAAAATTCGGAGCTTACCGCGGACGACACGGGGA
>JBIOHI010000029.1:0-14259 GCA_044448845.1 Bacteroidia bacterium | reverse complement strand
GTTTTTTGAGTAACCGGTTACTTAAAATTAAAATTCCTACCCAAACTCACGCCCCACCAGTCAACGTATTTTCCATCGCGAATCAAAGGCGCATAATTTACCCGGAAAAAAACTTTATTGGTTTCCACCACCCGGAAACCGATTATGCCTACCGGAACGATCTCGCGTTCGGTGAAACTTTTTGCCAGCATGGTAAATCCAAGTCCGAGTTCAAATTTTTCTTTTCGCTTGCCAAATAAAAACGAAGTCGTGAAAGGTGCCATGATGGTGTGCGGATCAAGTGGTATCTTGTTCAGCAAAACAGCCGAAACCGGGTTGTAACCCAAACCCACTCTGCCAACCCATTGCGTATTTTCCGATCTGAACAACAATTTTTCATAATTGAACGAATAAAAAAATGCCGAGCCGCCCATTTCAACGAACCAGTTATTCAGCCCGCCCGGATCGACATACGGTTTTTCGTCTTGAGCCTGTAAATTTATTGCGAACAGCACCGGGAACAGCAACCAAGCAATATTTTTGATGTTGAACATTTCGTTGTTAACCAATATTCGTTGAAAAAGTTCCTGCAATATTACCAAATATTCTGTAACCTCAGCATGGATGTGATCATAGGGATCGTATGCTGTATGCTGCCGTTGCCTGAAGTGTTTCATGTGATCGTTCCCTGGAGCTGGTACGTCCTGCTGCCGTTGTCGGCCTGGATCATTTACCTTTCCGATCACCTCCTTGATGTGAAACGGAAAAAAATTTCCTATCCCACACCACGGCACCGCTTCATCCGGAAGTATTTCAAACCCATCGTTTTTTTTATCATCCTCCTTTCGGTTACAGACCTGGGAATCGCTTTTTTGTTTTTTGATCAAACCATTTTTATAACCGGGATTGTATTAGGCATCATCGTGCTGGTTCATTTTATCCTGGTGGCCATTAATCCGCAAAAGAAATTTATCCTGAATAACAAAGAACTGGCCATCGCTTTTATTTATGCAGCCGGGATTTACGCAGTTCCGCTTCAGAACAGTTATCACCGGCATGATGAGATACTGGTCCCTGTTTTTTGTTCTGTCCTTTTTTTGCTGATCGTTTTTCTCAACCTGATGCTCGCATCCATCATCGAATATGAGTACGATGTGAAAATGGAAAATTCATCCTTCGTCAGGGTGGTGTCACCGGAGAATGCTTACACAATTTTTTTGGCACTAACCCTCGTGATCATTATTTCAGGTGCTTTGCTCATTTTGCAATCCGGGGCCGCCATCGGTTACCTCGTTATTTGTTACCAGGCTATGGCCATCGGGCATTATCTTATTTATTTATACCGCGAAAAACTGGAGGACTATCTTGCTTACCGGAAGCTGTCGGAGCTACTGTTTTGGTTGCCCGCCATCGTTTACCTCATCGCAAGATAAAAAAGTAAGGTGGTATAAAAAAAATCCTTATTTTTGTTTCTCGATGCAAAAGAGATTTTTAACCGGTGTATTTTTTATATTCTGCCTGGCGGCAAAAGCGCAGTTAACATTTCCAAATGGTACCAATTTGAATCTGACTACCGGGACAAATTACCTGTACGAGGAAACGGGAATTTTTTTTCACACAGGAAACTTCAAGGTTACAGATTATAATTATGAAAAGATTTTTGATTCGACTGACTCGCGATGGACTGTAAGTTCATGTATGAACGGATATTGCCTTGGGATGCCCGACTATGGTTCTTTTATCAAAGATTTCGGCATCAATGACACCACGGGGTTTATTCGTTTTCATGTGTTCACACACGACTTCAACGGAACTTCAAGAATTGCCTACCGCGTGATCAATGCTACGAATTTTATGGACCAGGCGATCCTTAACTTTACTATCACTTTCAAAAAATCAAATGGGATCAAGGAGGCGCCAGCGGCAAATGATTTTTCCGTTTTCCCGAATCCTTCGAACGGCATCGTGGAGATCCTTAACCAGGCCGGGCTTTCTGCATCAGCGATTGCTGTTTTTGATTTGGATGGTAAAGAAATAAAAAATGCGGTTAAAAATTATTCTACGAATATTGTGATCGACCTGTCCGGAAAAAGTAAAGGAATTTATTTTCTGAAGATCATTAGCGGTGATCAGAGTTATTACCGCAAACTCATTATCAACTAATACTTTTTACAAAGCCGAAGTCACCGCATCGCGGTTGATCTTTTTTACCAAACCCTGCAGCACATTTCCTGGCCCGCATTCGATAAATTCTTTTGCACCATCAGCTATCATCTGCTGTACGCTTTGCGACCAGCGCACCGGGGCGGTGAGTTGGGCATTCAAATTCGATTTTATTTCCAGGACATTCGTAACTGCTTTTGCATTCACGTTTTGGTAAACAGCACAAGTTGGTTTGTTGAAATGAGTGGAGAGGATTGCTTCTTCCAGTTCGATCCTTGCCGGTTCCATCAATGGCGAATGAAAAGCTCCGCCAACCGGAAGCGGTAAGGCACGTTTTGCTCCGGCAAGTTTCATCAGTTCGCAGGCCCTGGCGATGCCGGCATTCGAACCCGAAATAACAAGTTGTCCCGGGCAATTGTAGTTTGCAGCTACTACAATTTCATCGGTAATGGAAGCGCAAACCTCTTCCACTTTCTGATCATCCAAACCCAACACGGCAGCCATAGAGGAAGGATTCAGTTCGCAGGCTTTTTGCATGGCAAGGGCACGTTTGTAAACCAATTTCAATCCATCCGAAAAACTTAACGTATTGTTTGCAACTAATGCCGAAAATTCTCCGAGTGAATGGCCGGCTACCATTTCGGGTTTAAATTTTTCTCCGGCAATCAAAGCTTTGATGACAGAATGCAAAAAGATAGAAGGTTGTGTAACTCTTGTTTGGCGCAGGTCTTCATCGGTTCCGCTGAACATGATGTCCGTTATCCGGAACCCGAGAATTTCATTTGCTGATTCGAAAAGTTCTTTTGCCTGTTGATTATTTTCGTAAAGTTCTTTGCCCATCCCGGGAAACTGTGAACCCTGCCCGGGGAAAATGTATGCTTTCATATTTTCAGGATTGAAGAATGATACAAAAAAAATTATGCGAAGATCTTTTACAGAAAATTAAATTCAGAAATTCCTTTTTGAAAAGAAAAGTTCAGTTGTTATACATTTTTATTTCCTGCATGGCTTTGATCAGGTCATCCAGTTTGATGACATGCTTGCGCCTGTTTACCCACAGCGTGGTTTGAGCACTTTCCAGCAATTCGGCACTGTTCTTTTTTTCAATGCTTACGAATACATCATCCGAAATGGCATAATCAAAATGAGAAAGGTTCTTTTCCATAACCATTCCCTTCATGTATTCCGACTTGAGTTTATCGATGTTGGACATGAATGCTTCGCAGTTTTGTGACGAAACGTAAGTAAAATAAATGGAGAGGTCACCCAGTTGCCGGATAAAATCGTTGCCGCGAACGTGGGAATACAGGTCGTTCACGTTGAAATAATAAATGGAATCGTGGATATAAAACGACTTGGCCACATTGTGTGAACCGATAACGAGGCATTTGGTGGAACCGTTGTTGTAAGCGATCAGTTCGAGCTGTGCCTTGGTGCTGAATTCCTGGTGACGGTACAGCAGCTTGCTTTTACCGGTAAGAATTTTTCCGGCTTCGTGCCTGTCGATGTTGTTCTTGATATAATAATCGTACACATTGGTTACCGATTCACCGCAGGAAGCAAGAAGTAAAATAACTACAAGGTACGCGGTATTTTTAAGGAGAGCTCTTTTTAGTATCATTCTTTTTCCGTACAAAACTTTATCCGTACAGTCGGAATCAAAAGTAATAATTTTTGACATAAAAAAACCTATTCACCATAATATTCCACAAAATGATTGTCGGTTTCCGTTATTTTGACACAGTGGAGCTTTCCATGTATGACTTGCTGTTCGAGCAATTTCCATATCTCAATGACCAGGTTTTCAATGGAAGCAATTTTTCCCTGCATGAAATCCACATCAAGGTTCAGGTTCTTATGATCGAGCCTGCTGATCACGGAATCTTCTATGGTCTCTTTCAGCTTTCTCAGGTCCATCACCATTCCTGTATTCTCTTCCGCGGTGCCTTTGAGCGTGACGAATAAGTTAAAATTATGCCCGTGGTAATTCTTGTTGGCGCATTTTCCAAACTGCAGTTCATTTTCCTCATCCGACCAGGCCGGGTTGTAAAGACGGTGAGCCGCATTGAAATGGGCTTTGCGGGTGATATACAGGGTGCGTTTTTTTGGTTCTGACATAAATCGGTGCAAATATTCATTAAATTTTAAACAGTTTCAGGGAATCGCTATTTTTGGGCAATAATAATTTATAACATGATCGTAATTACCGGTGCCGAAGGATTTATAGGAAGTTGCCTGGTTGCCCGCCTCAACGAAGAAGGCTACAACGACCTGGTACTGGTGGATGACTTCTCATCCGGCCAGAGGGCCAGGAACCTCGAAGGGAAGAAATTCAGCCACAAGGTAGAGCGAAAAGTATTTTTCGAGTGGCTTGACCGGAATGAAAACCAGGTTCAGTTCATTTTTCATATCGGGGCGCGGACCGACACTACCGAGTCGGATGAAAAAGTGCTGAAGGAATTAAACCTCGATTTCACGAGATCCATCTGGAATTCATGTGTGAAATACGGGTTACCTTTAGTGTATGCATCTTCTGCTGCCACTTACGGGGAAGGAGAATTGGGCTATGACGATCAAAAGCCGACAGGAAACCTGCACCCGCTGAATGCATACGGACGATCGAAAAATGATTTTGATAACTGGGCATTGAGCCAGCCAAAGCATCCTTATTTCTGGGTAGGCCTGAAGTTCTTCAATGTTTACGGCCCGAACGAATACCACAAAGGACGGATGGCTTCAGTCGTACTTCATGCTTTTCACCAGGTCATGGAGACCGGAAAAGTAAAATTGTTTCGTTCGCACCGTAAGGGTTTTAGAGACGGGGAACAGAAACGCGATTTCATTTACGTGAAGGACGTGGCAGATGTGTGTTTGTTCTTTATGCATCACCGGAAGAATTCGGGCATTTATAATCTCGGGACAGGCAAAGCAGCTACCTTCCTGGAATTAGTGAACGCGATCTTCTCATCCACGGAAAAAAAAACCGACATTGAATTCATCGATACCCCGGAAGATATCAGGGAAAAATACCAGTACTTCACCGAAGCGAAGATGGAAAAACTCAGGGGGATCGGTTACACAAAATCATTTTCAACGGTAGAAGAAGGAGTGAAAGATTATATTCAACAATACCTGATACATGAAAAATACCGGTAACATTTCGCACGATTGAAAGATCTTTTTAAAAATTTATGGTTCCTCTTGTTTGCCGGTGTCCTGGTATTTTCAACCCTGATCCGGCTTGAGCAGCGCCAGGTAACCGATGATAAAAAGCAACTCGCCATAGCTTATGCCGGAATCCAGCAGATCATCAACGACAAGGAAATTGCCTTTGTGAAAATGAATGGTTACCTGCTTGCCGATACTTCAAGGTTGCAGCGAAACTGGAATAACATCATTGAATTTGCCGAGAAGGAAAATATCATCGTTCATGTTTACCGAAATGATACCCTGCTCATTTGGAGCAGCAATGAGATCAGCACCCAATCGTGCCTCAGCGAATTTAAAACAGGCACCAGTTTCTGGCAGAGTGTGAACGGAAATTATATCGTTCACCGTAAAAATGCCGGTTCCTATACTTTTGTTTTTCTCTACCTCATCAATTCCGATTTCGCTTTCAAGAATCAATACATCGCCAATCGTTTTAACGAAGAACTTTCATTTATCAGGGCAGGATTTGTTCATCCGGGCCATGCCTTACGTTTTACCGACATAAATGATCTCACCGGGAATTTCCTGTTCTCCATCCAGGTCATTTCTGCTTCCGAATCAACCGGCCCGCTTCTTATCACCGGCCTTCTCTTCTCTTTGTTTTTTGTGCTGCTGATGGTACATATCATCGCCCGGAAATATATTCACAGGAAATTCTGGTTAACGACCTTCGTTTTTTTTGGAGTGTTCACCCTTGTAAGATGGTTGAACATACTAGAACACGTTCCTGCATTTCTTTATGAGAATAAATTGTTTGACCCATCTATTTACGCGTCTTCGCAATGGTTCCCTTCCCTCGGTGACCTGTTGATAGACTCCGTGATCGCGTTGTGGTATCTCATTATTTTGGAAAACCGGTTCGGGAAAAGATCCATTGACAGATCGGATCGGCAATTCTCCTATTTTGGTTTTTCACTGAGTTTTATTTTTTGCCTGCTTTCTTCCTACACGGCTTTCTATTTCATAAAAAGCCTGGCCATCGATTCACAAATATCCTTCAACATCGGTAATGTTTCTTCCATCAACCAGTTTACGTATTTCGGCATATTCACCGCTGTATTCCTGCTCATGTCGGTATATTTCATTTGCCGCAATTTTATCAGGCTGGCAAGTGTGAACGTAAATCAAAATCTCCCTGTAAAAATTACAGCGCTGTTGGTGCTGGCCGGTGTTTATTTTTTCATCATTCAAAAATTTGCGGAGCCCGAATTTTTCCTGGTGCTGATCGCTTTTGCGCTAATGACCGTGTTTTTTATTTTCAGAATAGTGGTGAGGAAGCTCAACCGTTTCCAGCAATACTTTGTAGTGGTGTTCATTATTTCTGTTTTGGTTTCCATCGCTGTTACACATTGGGTGACGGTAAAAGAACACGAGAACCGGAAATTATTCTCGGGAAAATTCGCCACCCAGAATGATATCACCACCGAATACTTTTTGCGCACCATCGAAAAAAGAATTGCAGACGACAACAACATCACTGATTATTTCCTCTACTTTTTTGTCAAGTCGAAATTTGAAAAGCGCATCAAGCAACTTTATTTCACGGGTTACCTCAGCAAATTTGAAGTAAGCATTTTTGATTACGACACGCTGGGCTACGATCTGAAGCAAAAAAATTCATTCAGCTATTCGCAGATCAATAAAATTTACCTGAAACAATCACTCGAAACGATCGATTCGTATTTTCGTTATATCAGCGGCAGCTCTGCGTTAAAAGGTTATCTCGCAAAGTTTACCGTGAGGAAAAATGACAACCGGGCAGGTTACCTTTTTATTTTGCTCCAGCCCAAACTGATCCAGGATGAGAATCGTTTTGATGAATTGCTGATCGAAGGTTTCCGGCAGAACAAGAAAAAATTATTTGATTATTCGTATGGAGTTTACAAAGACAAGCACCTGATCTTCCAGAGCGGAAATTATCCGTACCGCATCACCAACACCTGGGGAGAAGCCAAAGATACGTTTCGTTTTTTTACCGAGAGTAATTTTGAACATCTCCTTTACACCGACAATCAGCCGGTGACCATCGTGGTGAGCAAACCTGCGGATACGTTTATCCAGGGCGTGGCGTTGTTCTCTTTCATTTTTACATTCTGCACGCTCATCCTTATTTTCATTTTGTTTTTTTATACGGGGATCAATCAGCAATTCTTCAGCCGGTATAAGATTTTTTCCATTTTATTTTTCAAACGCATCCGTGAATTCCTGAATCACCTCATGCTGATCGAAGACCCGGATATTCTTTACATCCGCACCCGGATCCAGACATCCATTATTTTTATTGTCTTTGTCACGCTGGCGGCAACGGCTTATTTTACGGTCACTTTTATCAACCAGAAATACAACGCAAGGCAAACCGAAAGGCTGATGAAAAAGATCCGCGATGTGATCATCACCGTGGAAAATGAAAATATTCCGGAGATGGAAGATCCGAAAGGAGGCGACCTCGAGGCGTTCATAAACCAGATCGCGGATGTGTACGACACGGACATTACTTTGTTTGATCCGAAAGGTACCGTGCGTGCATCCAGCATAGGGAAAATATTTGACGAAGGAATTGTTTCGGGACTGATGAATCCGCAGGCGTTTTATCATTTGAATTTTCTGAAAGAATCGCAGTACTCCCAGGACGAACATATCGCTTCACTTGGATTCCAGGCAGCATACGCCCCGGTGTTCACCAAGAAATCGGAACTGCTCGGGTACATTCAATTGCCTTACTTCAGTCAAAAATCCGACCTTCTCAACGAGATTAGCTCGGTGATCGTTGGCTTCATCAATTTATACGTTTTACTTTTCATCATCATCGGGATCATCGCGTATCTCGTTTCCCGGAACATCTCTTACCCGCTCATGCTCATCCAGCAAAAACTTTCGAGCACCATTCTCGGGGGGAGAAATGAACCTATCAGCTGGTCGCGCGATGACGAGATCGGTGAACTGGTGAAGCAATACAATTCGATGATCGTGCAACTGGATGAAAGTGCGAAGAAACTTGCTGAAACCGAACGGGAGGGAACCTGGCGCGAGATCGCACGGCAGATCGCGCACGAAATAAAAAATCCGCTAACCCCGATGAAGCTGAGTATCCAGCACCTTCAGCGTGCATTCAAAAACAATGATCCTAATATTGAAGAGAAGATCAACCGGACCACCGGTTTATTGATCACGCAAATTGATACGCTGAGTGAACTGGCGACCGAATTCTCGAGCTACGCGCAAATGCCTTCACCGGTTTACGAATCGCTGAACCTGAAAAAAGAATTGAATAACATCATTGAACTTTTTAAGGTGAATGAGGAAATTGAGATCACGCTCAACGGAAGCGAAACCACCGGGATAAATTTCGACCGTTCGTATCTCAACCGAAGCATCGGCAACTTGGTGAAGAATGCCATTCAATCGATTCCCGAAGGAAAAAAAGGGAAGATCGACCTGGGTTTCTCGGAGCACAATGAAAATGTGGTCATCAGCGTTAATGACAACGGTTGCGGAATGACCGCTGAAGAATCGGAGAAAATTTTCATTCCCTATTTCAGTACCAAAGTAAGCGGTATGGGTCTCGGGCTTCCGCTGGTAAAAACGATGATCGAAACCTGCGGGGGAAAAATAGATTTTACGACAAAGATAGATGAAGGTACCAAGTTCATCATTTCGCTTCCAAAGAACAGCACCTGATGAGGAAAATATTTTTTTCTGTCGTTTTCGCGATGGTGTGTGCAGGATTGCATGCGCAACAGTCCGGTACTTTCAGAACAAAAATTGTTTCATCCTCCTCCGACACCATTCCACTGGACACAATGGTGCTGTTCAAGGGATCGGTGATCGTGAGTTCGGGCGGGAAGATTTTTTCCGAGAACAAAGATTACCGGGTGGATTATTTGCATTCAAAACTCATCCTGATCCTGATCCCGCCAAAAACCGAACTCCGTATCTCTTACAAAGTGATCTTGCTCGACATCGCAAAACCATTGGCACACAAGGATCCGGCCATCATTCAAAAAGAATATATCGATTTTCAGAATCCGTATATGTACACACCGGGTGCATCCAATGCCACCGATATTTTTAAAAATGACGGGTTAAAAATGAACGGAAGTTTGTCGCGGGGGTTGTCGTTCGGGAATAACCAGAACGTGGTGCTCAACTCCAATCTGAATCTTCAGCTTGCCGGGAAAATAAATGGCGACATCGACATTCTTGCCGCGGTGAGCGATGAGAACAACCCGATCCAGCCGGAAGGAAACACCTCGTCACTCCAGGATTTCGATAAAGTGTTCATTCAACTGAGCCGGCAGAAAACAAAACTCATCGTGGGAGATTTTGAAATGATGCGCCCGCTCAACAGTTATTTCATGAACTATTTTAAAAAGTCGCGGGGGTTGCAATTGCAAACCGGTTTCGATCTTGGCAAAGATCAATTACTTAAAGTGGGTGCGGATGCCGCGATCTCGCGCGGAAGATTTTCGAGGAATATCATCAACGGAATTGAAGGCAACCAGGGCCCATACCGTTTGAGCGGTACGAATGGAGAGACTTTCATCATCATCATTTCGGGAACCGAAGCGGTTTATCTCGATGGAGAAAAATTAACACGAGGTGAACAAAATGATTTCATTGTTGACTATAACTCGGGTGAGATCACCTTCATGCCGAAGCGCGTGATTACGCAATACAGCCGTATTATCGTGGAGTTCCAGTATTCGGATAAAAATTATTCGCGTTCGGTTTTTCATATGAATACGGAGTTCGAACAAAAAAATAAATACAGGATCCGTGCGAATTATTTTATGGAGCAGGATAATAAAGATCAGCCGTTGCTGCAAAATCTTTCCGACAGCGATAAGGCGATCCTTGCTTCGGTCGGAAATAATCTTTCGCAGGCGGTGGCTCCGGCAGCAACCAAAACAAATATTTTCTCCACTTCAAAAATCCTTTACCGGAAAATAGATTCTACGATTGTTTCAACGGTTTACCCTGGAATTTATGTTTTCACGAGTGATCCTAATTCCGATTCGGTATTTTACCAGGTCACGTTCTCGTATATGGGAACCGGGAAAGGAAATTATGTACTCGCATCCTCTGCCGCGAACGGAAGAGTGTTCAACTGGGTGCAGCCGCAAAACGGTGTGCTGATGGGCGACTACGAACCGGTCACACAACTCGTGAGCCCGAAGCGGATGCAGATGTACACTTTCGGTGCCGATATTCTTGCAATAAAAAATACAAAAATTTCCGTGGAATATGCACGAAGCGATTACGATAAAAACCTGTTTTCGAATTTTGATAAAGCAACCAACGGAGGTAACGGAATAAAAGTAAGCGGAACAAATGTGATCCCGCTCGAACAGAAACCGAAAGATTTCTGGAACCTGAAAACCGATGCCAGTTTTGAATCGGTGGATCAGAATTTCCGTTTCATCGAACGGTACCGCGATGTGGAATTTGACAGAACATGGAACCGGCAACTCTCCAATCAAACTACCGCAAATACGGACACCGGTTTCAAAGAAAATATTTTTTCGGGAAAAGCATCCCTCAACAAATCGAGCATCGGAAATCTCTTTTACCAGTTTGGATATTACGAACGTGCCGGTATCTTCAGCGGGTTGCAAAGCTATGCCGGAACCAATCTCCGTTTCATGAAAAACATTCTGAACACCGAATATGAGAGTATCAGTTCTTCCAACAAATCATCAGGGCAGGAGATCAACAATGAAGTTTCGAGGTACAAGATCGATTACGGAAGGGTGATCTATAAAACGATCGCGGGAGTGATCTACACTTCCGAAAAAAGTAATTTCAAACGGTCGGATGATACGTTGCAGCAGGGAAGTTTTTATTACACGCAGGAATCTTTTTACGTGAAGAATGCCGACAGCATGAACATCAAATACAAAGCGGATTTCTCACAGCGCGATGACTATCTTCCTTCCAACACCGGTTACCTTGGTGCCAGCACGGGAAGAAATTTGAACGGCAACATCGAATGGATTCAAAAAAATTTCAACCGCCTTTCGGCTACTTTTAATTACCGCGATTTCATCGTGAAGGATACCACATTCACAAAACTCAAACCCGAGCAAACCATTTTGTCGAGGGTGGAATACGATTACCGTTTTTTAAAACGCGTGTTTACCGCCAACACCTATTACCAGCTTGGTTCGGGAAATGAATTGCGGAGAGATTACCAGTACATTGAAGTTCCGGCAGGCCAGGGAATTTATGTTTGGAAGGATTTTAACGGTGACGGAAAACAGGAGCTCAATGAATTTGTGGTGGCTTCTTTCCTCGAAAAGAACCAGGCGAATTTCATCAAAGTTTTTTTGCCAACTACTTCCACGGTACGAATTAACAGCACCCAATTCAATCAAACGCTTAACATCAATCCTTCGGCTGTGTGGAACAATAAAACCGGTTGGAAAAAATTTATCGGCCGGTGGAACAATCAAACAGCTCTGAAGATCGACCGCAAAACTACGGTGCTTGATACCAAAGATTTTTTCAACCCTTTCAAACTGAACGTGCTCGATTCGCAACTTATCTCCATGTCGTCAACCATCCGGAATACCTTATTTTTCAACCGTTCCGACCCGACCTTCGGATTTGATATCAACTACCAGGACAATCGCACAAAGATATTTCAGACCAATGGTTTTGATTCTAAACACCGCACTGAACAGGGACTAAATGCACGTTGGAATTTTTCAAGCGTGTGGGGAATCACAACAGGTTTTACTTATGGAAACCGTTCGTTTTATTCCGACCTGTTCAGCACGAACGATTACAATTACAGTTTTTATTCGGTGAATCCGAAACTCATTTTCCAGATGAATAAAAATTTCCGGGTGACTTTGGTGTTCAGTTATTTTGAAGGTAACAACGATCTGAATTTTGGCGGACAAATCGGAACCAACCGGGAAACAGGAACAGAGCTGCGGTACAATGTTGGAACAACCGGAGCGCTTACCGGGAAATTCAGTTTATATAAAGTTTCCTTCAGCGGGGATAATGTTTCGAGCCCTGTAGGATACGACATGCTCAATGGATTTTTGGTAGGGCAGAACACTGTGTGGAATGTGAGCTTCCAGCAACGGCTTGGAAAGAATCTCCAGATCAATTTGAATTATGACGGGAGGAAATCCGAAACTTCCAACATCATTCACGTAGGAAGAATGGAAGCGAGGTATATTTTTTAAGAAAGTTTTTAATCAATACTTCAGATCAAATTGCCCTTCTGTAATTTTCAACTCGTCTCCGGGAAAACTCTTTCCATTAAAATAAAATGTGCCGGAAACAATTCTGTGAACCGGATCATAGGTTGAAACATTCAACTGGCCTGTGTGCAAAGTGTCAGTCCAATATTCCAAAGTTTTATTCTTGTAATCAGCATTATTTTGGGTTGTATCGCCCAATACAAATACTCCTTTATCTAAAAAGCCGGGAATTTGAATATACACCAATGCACTTTGATCAGTACCGACATAATACCCCTGGCAATTTAAATGCAGGCCAAATTGGTCAAGCCAGGCCGAACTTTCGGCATAATTAATTCCACCCGATGTATAAGGTCCTCCGTAAAACAGTTTTCCATTTTCACTGAAGGCAACAGCGTTCGCACCGGAATTTCCAATTGGCGGATACAAAGGCCCGAGTTCTTCTTTGAGTTTGCAGGAATAAAACAATGAAATAAAAAGCAGGATGAGCAGCGGGTAATTTTTCATAGTTCAATTTATTTATAAATGTTAACGACCACACTTAATAAAATTCCGTAGTTCGTTTTTTCGGGATTCAGGTTTCCGAATGCTGTTAAAGCGAGGCTGAAATTTTTATTTATTTTGAATTCTTCACTTAAGCTGAGATCCATTCCGATCACCGAGAAATTTATCGGTTGATGATATTCATTTCCCCCTGGGACAATGGTAGAATGAGATCCATAAATCAGCATTCCTCTCCGGATGCCTGAAGAATAATTCACCCCGATACCGGCTGTAGTTTTAAATTTTTTTGTTTCAAGAAAAGAATGATGAAGGCAAAGGTTCACCTCCCATATTTTGGAGGAAGGGAAATAAATGGTTGCTAAGATAGGTCCATTTCTATTAAACTCATCTGAATAAATAAATCCGATGCTTACCGAATTTGATTTTTTATGCAATGCAACATTCGCGTGAGTGCTCAGCCCCAGATTTCCTCCACCTGCACCAATGGCAACAGAAATATATTTCGGTACTGTTTGGTGTGAACTATCCTGGGCAAGGAGAAGTTCCGTTTTGAAAAAGATCAGGATAAAAAAGCAGGAGATTGAAAGTTTCATTTTTTTTAAATAAGCTATTGCAAATAAAATGATTTTTTTGATTATTTCTTATGAGAAAATGAACTGAAAAATATTTATTTACACAAATGGCAAAACCATACTCAATCAATGGGTTCCCATAGTTGAATTTTGTTTCCTTCCGGATCAAGGACATGGACAAATTTACCATAGTCGTATGTTTCAATTTTATCGACTATTGTTACGCCTTCTTTTTTAAGTTGCTTAACAAGTTCAACTAAATTATCTACTCTATAGTTTATCATAAAGTCTTTTGTTGAAGGCTCAAAATATTTTGTATTTTCTGCAAAAGGGTTCCACTGTGTGAGTCCCTTTTTTGTCCCGCCCGGGGTGGGATCAATTTGCAGCCATTCAAAGCTTGTTCCATATGGGCTTGTTTCGAACCCAAGGTGTGTTTTATACCACTCGTTAACTGCTTTTGGGTCTTTGCATTTGAAAAAAATGCCGCCTATACCTGTTACTTTTTTCATTTGTATTGTGTTTTTATTTTGTGATGATATTATTGTCTTAAATGCGAAACCAAAGCAAAATGATGTCACAATTATTAGAATTATTAAAGTCGTTTTTTTCATTGC
>JBIOHI010000028.1:0-14442 GCA_044448845.1 Bacteroidia bacterium | reverse complement strand
TCGGTATCGGGAAAATAGTAAATTCGCACTATGACTGAAAACGAAATTGCTTCGATAGTCGTAGATATCGCATATCAGATTCATTCAAAATTGGGGCCGGGTCTGTTGGAATCTGTTTACGAAGAAATAATGTTTCATGAACTTACCAAACAGAATTTATTTGTGGAGCGGCAAAAAGGTATTCCTGTTTTATGGAATGATATGAAAATGGAGTTAGGGTTCAGAGCAGACCTTGTTGTTGAAAACAAGGTGATTGTTGAATTAAAATCCATCGAACAACTTGCACCAGTTCATCATGCGCAAACAATCACTTACCTGAAACTTTCCGGATATAAATTAGCTCTGCTAATTAATTTCAATAGTGTATTATTGAAGGAAAATATTCATCTCTATATAAATTAACCTTTGTGCTCTTTGTGAAAAATTTTGTGTGCTTTGTGTGGAAAAAGAAAAAAATAATAAATCACACAAAGTTCTCAAAGAAATCACAAAGAACGCAAAGGAAAAATTTGAAAGATTAAATTGAAAATGGATAAAAGAAAACTATTAACGGAACTGCGCGAACAGTCGCTGCTTGGCGGGGGAAAAGATAAAACAGAATCTCAGCATAAAAAAGGAAAGCTCACTGCACGTGAACGGATCCATTTTTTGCTGGATGAAGGAAGTTTCGAAGAGACCGGCGCTTTCGTGATGCACCGCTCCGGTGACTTCGGAATGGAAAAACAAAAAGTACTGGGCGACGGTGTAGTGACAGGTTACGGAACAATAAACGGAAGATTGGTGTACGTTTTCTCCCAGGACTTCACCGTGTTCGGTGGTTCACTCTCCGAAACTTATGCCGAAAAAATTTGCAAGGTGATGGATCTTGCCATGAAGAACGGTGCGCCAATAATTGGTCTGAATGATTCCGGTGGTGCACGCATCCAGGAAGGTGTGGTTTCACTTGGCGGTTATGCAGATATTTTTTTACGCAATACAATCGCTTCGGGAGTCATTCCGCAAATTTCTGCCATCATGGGGCCGTGCGCGGGCGGAGCTGTTTACAGCCCTGCTATCACCGATTATATTTTAATGGTGGAGAATACTTCGTACATGTTCGTCACAGGGCCTAACGTTGTGAAAACCGTTACACACGAAGAAGTGACAAGCGAAGAATTGGGCGGTGCATCAGTGCATTCATCCAAAAGCGGTGTGGCACATTTCAGTTCGGCAAACGAAATTGAATGTATAAACCAGATAAAAAAATTGTTGAGTTACATTCCGCAAAATTGCGAGGAAACTGTTCCACTATTAACTTTTGATGAATCGGAAGGTTCCTCCCCTTCGGGGAGGTCAGGAGGGGCTCTTAAAAATATCATTCCGGATAATGCAAATCAACCTTATGATATGCGAGAGGTGATCGAAAATATTGTGGACGAGAATTCTTTTTTTGAAGTGCATAAAAATTTTGCAGAGAATATCGTGGTCGGTTTTGCGCGGCTTGCCGGAAGGAGCATTGGCATTGTGGGAAACCAGCCAGCCCAACTTGCCGGTTGTCTCGATATTCATTCGTCACAGAAAGGTGCACGATTCGTGCGGTTTTGCGATGCCTTTAATATCCCGCTTCTCACTTTTGAAGATGTACCGGGATTCTTGCCCGGCACCGACCAGGAGTGGAATGCCATCATCACCAACGGTGCAAAACTGCTGTATGCATTTTGCGAGGCCACGGTTCCACGTGTAACCGTGATCACACGCAAAGCTTACGGTGGCGCGTATGATGTGATGAACTCCAAACACATCGGTTGTGATATGAATTTTGCGTGGCCTTCGGCAGAAATTGCCGTGATGGGTGCAAAAGGCGCTGCTGAGATTATTTTCAAAAAAGAAATCGACAAAGCAAAAGACAAAGCGGCTGCGCTTGCCGAAAAAGAAAAAGAATATGCCGAGATCTTTGCCAATCCTTACCGTGCAGCCGAACGTGGATTTATCGATGAAGTTATTTTCCCCGAAGAGACACGAAAAAAACTGATCAAAGCGTTTAAGATGCTTGAAAATAAAGTTGCCAACCTACCAAGAAAAAAACATGGAAACATACCGTTATAAAAAATTGAGAATTGGGAAGTACGAATTGAGAATTATTTTTCTCTGTGTCTTTGCGTCTCTGCGTTTAACCCTATTTGCGCAAAGCGAACAAAAAGTTTCTTCCTCTATTTCGAGTGTTACCGTTTTTATTAATCAGGCCCAGGTTACACGGCTGGCAAAGGTTTCACTGGATGCCGGGGTTTCCACTTTGGTATTTGATAAAATTTCTCCGTTGATGAATCCGAACAGCATACAGGTGAAAGTGGATGGAAATTTAACTTTATTATCTGTTTCCACGCGGCAGGATTATCTGAAAGAAGATGAAAAACCAAAACAGGTCATACTTCTCGAAGATTCTCTTCAATCGCTGAAATGGGCGCTCGAATCGCTTAATAACAAACGCCAGACCTGCCAGTTCGAACGCGATGTGATGAAGGACAACAAAAAGATCGGGGGCCAGCAAAACGGAGTGAAACCGGATGACCTGGACGATGCTTTAACTCTTTTCAAAAAGCGGATGAATGAAGTGAATGAGGAAATGCAAAAGCTGAACCTCCAGGAAAAGAAACTGAACGCCATCAAACAAAAAATCGAGAACCAGATCAACGAATACCAGAGCGGTTCAAATATCAATGCTCCTGAAATTTTAGTTACTGTTAAAACACTTTCTTCGGTTAATAATTCAAAAATAGAATTGAGCTACCTCGTGAATAACGCAAGCTGGCTGCCGTTTTACGACATCCGCGTTACCGATACAAAATCTCCCCTACAATTGGTGAGCAAAGCGTTCATCACTCAAAACACGAAGGAAGACTGGAAGAATGTGACGATAAAACTTTCCACTTCAAATCCAAATGAAGGCGGAACAAAACCCGAACTGCAAACAAATTATTTACGGTATTACCAGCCCCGGCCAATCGGAACTTATGCTCCGAGAAAAAAAATGAACAGTGCTGCTCCATCCATGCAGGATATGGAGATGAAATCGATGAATCAATCAATCCAGTCGGAAGAAAAACCCGTAGAATATTCTCAAGGTATTGCCACCGAAACTCAAACACCGGTAAACATTGAATTTAACGTAACTTCGGCTTATTCCATTCCTTCCGATAATCACCCGCACCAGGTTGATCTCACGGTCGTAAAACTCGATGCGGTGTACGCTTACGGTGCCGTTCCCAAGTTGGATAAAGATGCATTCATCACGGCAAAAGTTTCGGGAAATGATTTGGTAAATCAAGTGAGTGGTGAGGCAAATGTTTACGTGGAAGGAACTTTTATAGGAAAAACTTTTATCAACGGAACCACCAATGATTCAGTACTTCTTTCGCTTGGCAGAGACAAACGGATTCAGATACAAAGGGTGAAACTGAAAGATTTCAGCAGCACCGGTATTGTGGGTTCGAATAAAAAAGAACTGAACACCTGGGAAATAAAAATCAGGAACACCCGCAAAGAACCGATCATGGTGATCGTGGAAGACCAAATACCGGTTTCCACCGATAAGGAGATAGAGGTTAAATTAGTGGACGGAGGCAAAGCAAAATATGAGGAAGCCACCGGTAAACTTACCTGGATGATTATGATGGAAGCTGAACAATCGCAGAGTTTGAAATTTTCTTTTGAAGTAAAACACCCGAAAGAAAAGCAGATCACCGGTTACTAAGAGAAATGAATTTCAAAATTTCTCTTGCAAGAATATTCGCTCTGTTCATTTCCAAAAAAATAAAAAATGAAAGTGCAAAAGCTTTAAACACCCAACAGGAAATATTTTATAAACTTATCTCCAGGGCTGAACAAACAAAATTCGGGAAAGACCATTATTTTTCTTCGATAAAAAATCACGAAGACTTCAAAAAGGCTGTTCCCATAAGGGATTACGAAAACTTAAAAAAATATATTGATGAAGCACTCGAAGGAAAGGAAAATATTTTATGGCCCGGAAAACCTTTGTACTGGAGCAAAACTTCAGGAACTACTTCAGGTATAAAATATGTTCCCATCACCAAAGATTCCATTCCTTTTCACATCAATTCGGCACGCAATGCCTTGCTTTGTTATATTGCCGAAACCGGAAATGCAGATTTCCTGAAAGGCAAACTTATTTTTTTATCAGGCAGTCCTGAACTCGAAGAGAAAAACGGAATTCCGGTTGGTCGTTTAAGCGGAATTGTGAACCATCATGTGCCGGGCTATTTGCGCAAAAACCAGATGCCATCATACCAAACCAATTGCATGGACGACTGGGAACAAAAAGTGGAGAAAATCGTAAAAGAAACGGTGAATGAGAACATGACACTCATTAGCGGAATTCCACCATGGGTGCAGATGTATTTCGATAAAATCACCGAAAGAACAGGCAAAAAAATAAAAGACATTTTTCCTCAATTCAGTTTATTCGTTCATGGCGGGGTGAATTTTGAACCTTACCGTGCAAAGATCGAAAACAGCATTGGTAAAAAAGTGGATACGATTGAAACCTACCCTGCAAGCGAGGGATTCATAGCGTTCCAGGACTCTCAGCAGGAGAAAGGTTTATTACTGTTAACAAACAATGGAATGTTTTACGAGTTCCTGCCTGCAGATGAATTTTATTCGGATAATCCAACGCGCATTTCTTTGAAAGATGTGGAACTGGATAAAAACTATGCTCTGATACTAAATACCAATGCCGGGTTGTTTGGATATTCAATTGGTGACACTATAAAATTTGTTTCCAAAGATCCCTACCGAATTTTGGTTACCGGGAGAATTAAACAGTTTATTTCGGCATTCGGGGAGCATGTGATCGTAGAAGAGGTGGAACAAACACTTATGAGTGCCGCAAAAGAAGAAAACGTGGAGATCATTGAATTCACCGTTGCTCCACAGGTATCACCGGAAGCTGGATTGCCTTACCACGAATGGTTCATCGAATTCGGGAAGCAGCCGGATAACCTTGAAAAGTTTGCAGAAAAAGTGGATGAAAATCTTCAGCAAAAAAATATTTATTACAGGGATCTGATCGAGGGAAAAATATTGAGAACCCTTGTGATCCGAATATTGAAAAAAGATGCGTTCATCAATTTTATGAAAAAGGAAGGAAAACTGGGCGGGCAAAATAAAGTCCCGCGATTAAGTAACAACCGGAAAATTGCCGATAAACTAAAGGATTTTATTTCTTAAATTTGAGGTCGTAATCTGCAACTTCAAATTAATAGCTATTTGAAATTGGTATCTTATGGACAAACTCATTTTAAAAGAAACACTAATCGCGACACAGATTCATTTCATCAGAGGCGAACAAGTCATGCTCGACTTCGACCTGGCCATGCTTTACGGGGTGGAAACAAAAACTCTCAAACGTGCAGTAAAAAGAAACATCGAACGATTTCCTGAAGATTTTATGTTTGAATTAACGAAGTTGGAATGGAATTCTTTAAGGTACCAATTTGGCACCTTAAAGCGTGGAGAACATCCAAAATATCATCCTTATGCTTTTACGGAACAAGGTGTTGCCATGCTTTCGGGCATTCTGAAATCGGAAAGAGCCGTTGAAGTAAACATTGCTATAATGCGCACCTTTGTTCAGCTAAGAAAATTAATGTCATCAAATAAAGAACTTGCGCGAAAAATAAATGACCTGGAGAAAAAATATGACGAACAATTTCATGTTATATTTGACGCGATAAAACGATTGATCGCAGAAGAAAATAAACCAAGACCAGTAGTTGGTTTCAATAAATAAAATGGCAGAAAAGAAAAAAATTGCAATTCTCGGAAGCACTGGAAGCATCGGCACACAAGCGCTGGAGATCGCAAGTGCAAACCCGGATAAGATCGGAATTGAAGTGTTGACTTCCAATAACAATGCTGAATTATTGATTGCCCAGGCAAAAGAATTCAATCCTTCCCATGTGGTGATCGCCAACGAAAATAAATACCTCGTTGTTAAAGAAGCTTTAAAGGATCTTGATATTAAAGTTTTTGCCGGGAGTAAATCGGTTGCCGATGTGATGGATATTACTTCAGCCGATACCGTTCTTACCGCGATGGTCGGTTACAGCGGCTTGCAGCCCACCATTAAAGCCATTCAAAATAAAAAAAGGATTGCTCTTGCCAATAAAGAAACTTTAGTCGTTGCGGGCGAACTGATAACGAAATTGTGTGAAGAAAACCACGTTGAAATTATTCCCGTGGATTCGGAACATTCAGCGATATTCCAATGTTTGGTGGGAGAAAACCTGGATACCATTGATAAAATAATACTTACCGCTTCGGGAGGTCCTTTCCGCGGAAAAAATAAAAACGACCTCGCTTCCGTGACCAAAAACGAAGCGCTCAAACACCCGAACTGGACAATGGGCGCCAAGATCACAATCGACTCGGCAACACTGATGAACAAAGGATTTGAAGTGATCGAAGCAAAATGGTTATTTGGCTTGAAACCGGAACAGATCGATGTGGTGGTTCATCCGCAAAGCATCATTCACAGCATGGTGGAATTTACGGATGGAAGCATCAAAGCGCAAATGGGTTTACCCGATATGAAACTGCCTATTCATTACGCTTTCTTTTTTCCCGACCGAATGAAAACGGATTTTAAACGAATGTCATTTTCTGAAATAAATACCCTTTCATTTGAAAAACCGGATAAGGAAAATTTCAGGAATCTTGAACTTGCTTTTGAGGCGCTGAACAAAGGTGGAAACATGGCCTGTATCTTAAATGCCGCCAATGAAATAGCCGTGGAAGCATTTCTGAAAGACAAAATAAAGTTTCTGCAAATTGCCGATCTGAATGAAAAGTGCATGGACAAAATCACTTTCATTCAAAAACCAAACCTAGAAGATTATGTTACTACCGATGAAGAGACCCGCAAATTGGCAGCTTCCATGGTTGGTTAACTTTTATTCATTTAAAAAACTATTTTCGCAAACTTTATTTCACATTTAACATTTAACATTCAATTCATAGATGCAAACTTTTATTATGGTTGCCCAATTAATAGCAGCACTGTCAATACTGGTGACAGTTCACGAATTGGGACATTTCCTGGCAGCAAGATTATTCAAGATCCGCGTAGATAAATTTTATTTATTTTTCGATTTTCTTTTTCCGTTGCCCAATGTATTGAAATTCTCTCTTTTCAAAATCAAAAAAGGAGATACCGAATACGGACTCGGTTGGTTCCCTTTTGGCGGATATGTTCAGATAGCGGGAATGGTGGACGAGAATATGAACACCGAACAACTCAATCAACCACCACAACCGTGGGAATTCCGCAGCAAACCGGCCTGGCAGCGGATGATCGTAATGCTGGGAGGTATCATTTTCAATGTGCTTCTCGGTATTTTTATTTTTGCCATGATCAGTTATACTTATGGCGAAAAATTCCTGATAAATTCTTCGGTTAAACACGGAATTGCCCCGAGTGCACTCGCAGAAGAGATGGGATTCCACAAAGGTGATCGGTTGATCAGTGTGAACGGCAAACCCATCATTCATTTTGAAGATGCCCTCACGGGAAAACTGATCATGGAGGATAAAGTTGTTTACATTGTGAACCGAAACGGGGCTGACACCGGAATAATTTTACCCCATGATTTTCTCAAAAAACTCACCAGAGGCAAGCGTGCATTATTTTTTCTTCCAAGAACCCAGGTGTTTGCCAAAAGAGTAACATTCAATTCCAATGCGGATAAAGCGGGGCTTAAAAGCGAAGACCAGATCATCGCGATCAATGGAAATTATTTTAATTGCTATGACGAATTTCAACCCCTGCTCCGGTCGAACGCAAATAAAAGTGCTTCATTGGTTGTTCTCCGCAGAGCCGATACAGTGAGGCTAAAGGTAAACGTGGCTAAGGACAGCACCATTGGTTTTCAGACTTACGATAAAACTTTCCAATACGACAGCCTTCAATATTCTTTTTTCGCTTCCATCCCGAACGGAATGGTCAAAGCTTATGAGAATATAGAAATGCAGTTCAAAGGCTGGGGAAAAATATTCCATGGCGATATCCCGGTTAACAAGGCCGTTCAGGGACCGGTAGGGCTTGCACAATTTTTCGGCACCACCTGGGACTGGCAGAATTTCTGGTGGATCACGGCCTTGTTCTCGCTCGGGCTGGCATTTGCCAATGTACTCCCGATCCCCGCACTCGATGGTGGGCATGTGGTGGTTCTGTTAATTGAAATGCTCATCGGGCGTCCGTTGAGCATAAAGATCCAGGAGCGCATTCAAACGATCGGCATGGTGATCTTACTTTCTTTGTTTGTGCTTATTTTCAGCAACGATATCTGGAATCTTATTTCCAGGTAAACACTTCTTAATTATTGTGGATTTCGTGTGGGACGGAATGAATTATTTTTGATGCATCGTTAACTGATCATGAAAAAAATAATCACTATAGGCATCACCCTGCTCCTTTTTCTTCCTGTTTTTGCCCAGAAAGATTCCATCAAACCAGCGGATAAAGTGCTGATCGTTCCCTACCAGGAGATGATGTTCTTCTCCGATGCCGATCAGGATATGGCACGGTTCTCAAGAAGCAATGAACGAAATGTGAGAACCGACATCCGCAACAACCTTGAAGTAAACGTGTACCACCAGTTGCTGGTTATCTGCGATGCCATAAGTTTGATGCGATCGACCACCTACAACAGCGATGAAGACCTCAAGCGAATTTATGCCTCCACGAGATATGCTGTTTATTCGAGAGCGGTGAGAGAAGAATTCTTCGAAAAGCAAAAGCGGGAAAAAAAATCCCCTGTAAAATCGCTGATGGGAAAATTCAAAAAGAAATCGAAAGACCAGGCCTTTTGGGTGAACGATTCGAACACGATGCTTGCCGTAATTGACAACCCGGAAATTTTTCAGCATCTCACTTCCAAATACCACGAGCAATATATTTTATTCATCACCCAGTTTGAAATAAATACCAGCAACAAAAATTCCATTGAATGGACCGTGCAAAAATATACGCGTGAATACATTTTGCATTACAACCTGTTCGATAAAAGCGGAAACCTTATACGGGCTGAAACACTTACTCTTAAAGGAGGAAATGAGAATACCATGAAAGAAGTGAACGATAAATACCTCATCCTGATCGCTCAGCGGTTGAGAGAAATTTTGGCTGCGGTCAGGTATTAATAATTTTTTAATCTTGATTTTTGGAAACGTATTTGTAATTTGTACTCGTAAAAAAATGGATCATGAAAACCTATCTTTTAAAATCCGTATTCATTCTTACCCTGATCGGTGTTGCATTATCGTGCGGCAGTTCTAAAAAAGCCGCGGAAGCAGACCGGAAAAAACAGGAAGTGAAACAAAAGCAGGAGCAACTTGACCAGGATAAAAAAAGGTTCGAGATGCAGAACAAGGAACTCAAGTAAATTTTTAACTGAGCAGCGTTTGCCGGTAAAGAAACTCGAGTTGTTTATTCACCCGTGCAAGTTCCCTGGTGAGTTCTATATTTTCCTGGCGAAGGCGAAAAACTTCCGAACAGTGTTCAAGCGTCTTGCGCAACTCTCCTTCATTCCATGGTTTTTGCAGGTAGCGGTAAATATGGCCGTGATTGATAGCTGCGATCACAGCATCGATGTCAGTGAACCCGGTAAGCAAAATCCGGATGATTTCAGGATACTTGTCAACCATAGATTCGAATAGCTGAACCCCGGTTTCATCCGGCATCCGCTGGTCGGAAATAACAATGACCAGATCCTTTTCGTTTTCAATGATCTTCCTTGCTTCTGCCGCGCTGATAGCTGTAAGAACCTGGTATTCCATCCGGAAAGTTGCCTTGAAAGCTACCAGGTTAAATTCTTCATCATCTACATAAAGAATCTTTTTCTTAAGATCGGACATGTTCACAAAATTATATCAAATCTAATAAAAATACTGATATTTGTATGCATACCTTTTATTTCGTCAAGAATGAACATTCAGCATCCTCCCGGTTTTGATCCCGAAAAATTTCTTCCATTATTTATTAATACGTCCGATCCTTCAGGCAAGAAACGGTTTGCAGCATTGAAATCAAATAATGCTCAGCTCCAGGTTCATGATACCATTCACCAGCAACTCATCGAACTCATCAAACTCCGGAATCCATCATCGAATTTAACTCTGGAGGAGGTTGAGCAGAAAATTAGTATTGAATTAAACGGAAAAAAGATTCACGAATACGGAACCTGGATCTTTTATCCATGGAACAACCGGGTAGTGCATCTGTTAGCTGAAAATGAATTTATCGAAGTTCGAACCAACCGGAATAATTATAAGATCAACAAAGAAGAAAGAACCATTCTGCAATCAAAGAAGATCGGAATCATCGGGCTTTCGGTGGGCCAGAGCGTAGCGTTAACACTGGCGATGGAAAGAACGTGTGGCGAGATACGGTTGGCTGATTTTGACACCCTCGACCTCAGCAATCTCAACCGTTTGCGGACAGGTGTTCACCAAATCGGTGTTCCAAAAGTAGTCATCGCTGCCAGGGAAATTGCCGAGATCGATCCGTACATTCATATTAAATGCTATATGGGAGGAATCACGAAAGACTCTATCGATTCATTCATTCACGATAACGGCAAACTGGATTTGCTTATTGAAGTTTGCGATAGTCTTGAGACTAAGATCATGTCGAGGTTTATCGCAAGAAAAAACAAGATACCGGTTCTGATGGAAACCAGCGACCGGGGAATGCTGGATGTGGAACGTTTTGACCTGGAGCCGGAGCGGAAGATATTTCATGGATTGATTGATGAAGAAACCAATGTGGAAAATTTATCTCCGCAGCAAAGAATTCAGATCCTCATGCGGATCGTTTCGTTCGAAAATATCTCCGAAAGGATGAAACTGTCCATGAACGAAATCGGAAAAACGATTTCCACCTGGCCTCAGCTTGCCTCGTCCGTGATCATGGGAGGTGCTGTGATCACTGACACCTCGAGACGTATCTTGTTAAATCAATTCACCGGATCGGGCAGATTTTATATTGATCTCGGCAAGTTGATTTCCTGAAAGTGTTGAATTGTTAAAAAGTGACTTGTAAATATATTCTTTAAGGTTATAAATTGCACAGAAAGTGAATTATCAATAATCACATGTTAAGAATCCGTGCTTTCAGGGCTATCGATCATTACAACCTTTGTTTGAAATTCATCGAAGGCCACACACGCGTGCTCGATGCGGTGGGTGTAAAACAGGTTACTTCATCGAATGATGAATGGGCTTATAATCCCGGGGCATTCGTGATCCTCGTTGAATCGGATGACGGGCAAAAGGTGCTTGGAGGTGCGCGGGTTCATGCAGTAGGTGGAAATCAGCCTTTGCCACTTGAAGAAGCAACCGGCTACATGGATTCGAGAATTTACAATGTGATCAGAGATTACAGCATGAATGGAACCGGTGAGGTTTGCGGATTGTGGAATTCGATCGAAGTGGCCGGGCTTGGTATCGGAAGTATTTTCCTGATCCGCGCGGCTTTGGCCATCAGCGACCAGATCGGTTTGCAAAGCATGTTTGCCCTGTGCTCGCCTTATACCACGCGGATCGCGGGAAACTACGGCTTCCTTGTTGAAACGGGGTTGGGAAACAATGGAACTTTTTATTATCCGAAGATCGATCTGCTTGCCACCATCGTTTTACAAAAAGATGCTCCACACCTTACGAATGCAACTGTTCTCGAATCGGATCGGATCTTTGACCTGAGGAACAGGCCGCAACAACAAGCACGGGAAGAAGGAAGAAAAAATACCATCGAAATTGATTACGACCTTTCTATTTCAAGCGCGAATACCGAAGAATTTAAACTGGCCGGAAAAATGGCTGAATAACTGTTTATGAGAAAAGTGTTCCTGTTATGGATCTGTGTAAATGCTGTTTTGGCCTCCCCTGCTCAAACCGATACGATCTATTTAACCAACGATGAAATTCATAAATGTTCTGACCACTGGAAAATATTTGAAGATAAGACAGGAAAGTTGAGTGCAGGTACGGTTCTGGATTCATGCCCTTTCACTGTAATTAAAAAAGAAGTCGCCAATCTGGGTGTAAGCAATTCTGTATTCTGGTTAAAGGGTTATATCAAAAATAATAATTCGATTGACGATCCGGTTCTTGAAATACCCTACCCGATTCTCGACAAGGTTTATTTTTACAGACTGAAAGATCATGGCATCATTTCTATCGACAGTGCCGGGGAATCGTTCCCCTTTTTTATCCGGAAGAATAAATCGCAGACTTTTATTTTTAAACTTGATCTTAAAAGAAACGAAGGTTCTGAGTTTTTGTTAAGAATCAATTCCGGTGAACAGATCATCGTTCCGATCCAGGTTGCCTCGCTGCAAAAGATCGAAGATGGCCAGTTGCTGAAAGATCTTTTCTCCGGGATGTATTTCGGAATTGTAATCGTAATGATCCTTTACAACTTTTTTGTGTATTCGAGTGTAAGGGATAACAGTTACCTCTATTACATCGTATTCATATTTTTTGTAGGACTTACCCAGGCTGCACTAAACGGTTATGGATTCAAATTCCTCTGGCCGGATTTTCCATGGATCGCTGAAAGAAGTACCTATTTCATGGGCTGTTTATCAGGTGTCTCTACGGTTTATTTTGCCCGCAATTTTTTACACACCAAAGAATTTTCACCTAAATTCAACACTTTACTCTCAGTTTATATTCTGCTCTACCTGGTCAGTTTTGTACTCGCTATCCTGGGATTCTACAATTTCAGTTACAACCTGATCAACCTGAATGCGGGTCCCGGTTCGCTGATCCTGTTGTATAATGCATTTCTTATTTATAAAGAAAGAAAATACCGCCCCGCACTTTTCTTTTTCATCGCTTTCATCATTTTCCTTTTGAGCGTGGTGATATTTGTACTGAAAGATTTAGGTGCCATTCCATACAACCAGTTTACCATCAATGGGCTGCAATTCGGTTCCGCCATTGAGGTCACTTTGCTTTCATTCGCTCTTGCCGACCGTATAAATATTTTCCGGAAAGAAAAAGAAGAAGCCCAACTCGAATCCCTGCAGGCAGCCAAAGAAAATGAACGCATCGTCCGCGAACAGAATATCATTCTCGAAACGAAAGTAACAGAACGAACCTATGAGTTGAAAGAATCGAACCTGCAACTGAACGATGCCCTCGACAACCTCAAGCAAACTCAAACGCAACTGGTCGAATCGGAAAAGATGGCTTCGCTCGGTCAGCTCACTGCAGGTATCGCGCACGAGATCAACAACCCTATCAATTTTGTAACATCCAATATCAAACCTCTTCAGCGGGACGTGGATACCATCCTCGATGTACTCAACAAAGTAGAGGCGATATCGGTTACCGGATTTTCTTCGGAAGAAAAAAAACAGCAAATTGATGAACTGAAAAAAGAACTTGATTTTGATTACCTGAAAACTGAAATTGAATTCCTGCTGAAAGGTATTTATGAAGGTTCAAGCAGAACAGCCGAGATCGTGAAAGGTTTGAGGGTTTTCTCACGGCTCGATGAGGATGACCTCAAACGTGCCAATATCAACGAGGGTCTCGACTCCACAATCATTCTCATTAAGAACCAACTTGCTGATAAAATCCTTATTGAAAAAAAGTATTCCGAACTCCCGCTTATTGATTGTTACCCGGGGAAGCTCAACCAGGTATTCATGAATGTGATCAGCAATGCCATTTACGCCATCAATGAAAAATTCAAAACGAACAATGGTGGCATCATCACTATCACCACCCAAAAGGCAGACAAGAATCTCCAGGTGATCATTTCCGATAACGGAGCAGGAATGAGTGACGAAACAAAACGAAAATTATTCGAACCTTTCTTCACCACTAAACCTGTTGGAGAAGGAACAGGCCTTGGATTATCAATCGTTTACAACACCATAAAAAAACACAATGGCAACATAAATGTTAATTCAATGTTAGGGGAAGGCACTGAATTTATTATTGAAATTCCTTTAGTTCAACAATTATCTTAAATTCGCACCAAAGATGGATTCCAAGAAAATTAACGTACTGTACATTGATGACGAGATGGCTAACCTGGTTGGCTTCAAAGCATCATTCCGTGAAATTTACAACATTCATCTCGCTAAAAGTTCCATTGAAGCACTTGCCATATTAAATGATCACCCGGAAGTGCAGGTGGTGATATCCGATCAGCGGATGCCCGATAAGACCGGTGTGGAACTTTTCGAAACCATCCGCAAAACTTTTCCGCTGCCGGTGCGCATTCTGTGTACGGCTTATACCGATATAGAGGCCGTTATCGATGCCTCGGCCATGGCCAGGGCCGTGGTAGAAAAGCCCGTGATGATTATTGCCCACACGGTGCCAGGTATGGGTGTGGATTTTATGGAGTATGACTTCCACTGGCAC
>JBIOHI010000027.1:0-14607 GCA_044448845.1 Bacteroidia bacterium | reverse complement strand
TTCAAAAAGTAACTTTTTCAATTTCGGGATCGGATCACTTTTCTCAGCTCTCGCAATGTCTTCGGGGCTGCGGTACCATTCTTTTCTCACACCTGATGTGTGGTGATTGAGTAATGGAACTTTTGCATGAATTAAAATCGGTTTCCTGTTTTTCCTGACAAAATCAATCGCTTCAGAAATTCCTTCATACGATTCCACAAAATCACTTCCGTCAATTCTTGTTCGTTTCATTCCTTTGAAGCCTGCCGCATATTCATACGCATCCATGGCACGCATTTCTTCCGAATGTGCCGAGATCGCCCAATCGTTATCCTGAACCAAATAAATGATCGGTAGCGGACCGAGCACCGCCATCTGAAAAGCTTCAGCCACTTCGCCTTCGGTTATAGCCCCATCACCGATGGAACAGATGACGATCGGGTATTCGTTTTTTTTATTGAGTTTTTGATTTTCTTTATAAAAAACGGCATGAGCCATTCCCGTTGCCGGTATGGCCTGCATGCCCGTAGCACTCGACTGATGCGGAATGATCGGGAATTCTTCCCGCTTCAAACTCGGGTGCGAATAATACGTTCTGCCTCCCGAAAAAGGATCATCGCCTTTGCCAAGCAGTTGCAACATCAATTCATACGGACTGAGCCCGATAGCAAGCATCATTGCATCATCGCGGTAATACGGAGAACAAAAATCGTATGGTTTCAGCTGCAGCCCTGTCGCTATCTGGATGGCCTCATGCCCGCGTGAAGTGGAATGAACGTATTTTGTTATTTGCCGGTTCGCATCGTAAGTGGTTGCCATTTCGCGCGCGGTGTGCATGAGCGAATAAGCAGCCAGGAGAATGTCTTTTTTTACCATGGATTTCCGGCAAGTTTATAACAATTCGATAACAAAAAAAATCAGGTATTGTTCATTTCATTTTTTTTCTTACGTTTGATTTTTTAAGAAAAAAATGAAAAAAATAACCGTAACTGTTTTCCTGGTATTGATCCTTCTTATTTCGTTCGATGTGATCGCTGACCTCTATGGCCCTTCGGCAGGTTATAATAATGCCCCTGGCGGATATGGTAATTGTACATCCTGTCACAGTTCTTATTCCTTGCAAACCTCAGGCGGAGTATACAACAGCATGAGTATAACTCAAACAGGCCCGCCTTACGGTTCGCCTTATACTTTTAATTTAAATATTAATTGTCCCGGGCACACCAGGGTTGGATTTCAATTGTGTATTTTACCGGTTGGAGCAACTTCAACCACCGCATCAATTGGAACCATCAGCGTTCCGTCCGCAAGTTCCGGTTTGATTCAAATATATTCGACTTCAAGCCCGTCCCGTCAGTATCTCGAACATACAAATACAGGCACCGTTGCATCCGGTGGAACAAAATCCTGGACCTTCAATTGGGCTCCGCCTTCTTCCGGTTACACCGGGAACGTGAATTTTTACGTGTGTGTGAATGCGACCAACAGCGACAACACGATGTATGGAGATTCCATTTTTGCGAAAGTGATCACATTCAATGTACTTCCCGTAAATTGGTTAAGCGTTGATGCAACGGTGAAAAATAATTTGGTGAATATAAATTGGTCAACGGCATCAGAAATTAATAACAGTCATTATGAAATTGAAAAGTCAATAGATAATAGTTCATGGATTATGGCCGGATTCAAGAAAGGAAATGGGAATACGAATACAATTTCTAATTATGAATTTGCGGACAACCTAACTGCAAACGACAAACAACAAACTACAAACACTTTATTTTACAGAATAAAGCAAGTTGATTATGACGGCAAATCCGGTTATTCAAAAGTGGTTCCTGTTGCTTTAAGTCCTAAAAATAAATTTACCGTTTACCCGACTTTAGCAGTTGATTTACTTCACCTCGTTTCTGATGAACAATCCGGTTCTTTGCAATCCGTTTCTATTTATAATCTGAAAGGAGAAATCGTTCTTCAGCAAAATTTCTATAATTTTTCCAACGAAGTTGATCTTGATATAAGTTCGCTCAGAAACGGGATTTATTTTATCAAGGTCAATGACGGTGTTGAAAATACTATTTCCCGGTTCGTAAAATCTGACTGAAAAAAGAGCTGAATTCTATTTGTATCCGGCCGGTAATTTCAGGTGATCAAGTTTAGCTTTGTAACTCAGCGGAATTAAAAACAGTTCTTTTCTCCTCTTATCAACATTTTTGATATCCATGATCGGATTGAATTTGTCTAACCAATTGTATTCTCCATACATTTGTGATTCTTCTTTTTTAGCAAAATGTGCTTTTAAACAATAATAATAATCCGTGATGCCAGCATAATTTTGTGGAGAGATGTTTCCGTTAAAAACTGCAGTTCTCAGGGTACTGTCATACCATTGCATTTCTTTTTCATCCGTTTTGGTTGTTAGATCCAAAAATCGTGAATAAAGAAGTATCTGATTAAAACCTTGTGCCGTTCTCAAATCTAATTGTATTCTATCGGGAAATCCATTCTTTAAGATTATTTCTTTTAACTCAACATAATTTATGGAGTCCACTTCATACGAATATTTCCAGGTGGTCAATCCTTTTGTGTCAATACGACCTCTTACATATTGCGCTCTACCTGCCATGCGATTAAGTTCTAGGTTTAAAAGATTGTAATACTCCGAACGGTTCGCCAGATATTCTTTTCTCCACTTTGGATATTCAACAATAATTACTTTTATGAAAACACTATCTTCATATTCTAATTTTATTTTTCCGTAATTCTCTATGCTTTCATTAAAAAACTGGTATCCAATCGATACCATTTTTTGTGCGCATTTCAGAGCCGCTTCTCTATTTCCTTTCTTCAATTCCATTTCAATCAACTCATCATAATCGCCAGAAAATCCATTGTAATTATCAAGAGCACGTTTTAAGTTTTGATAAGCACCAACCGAATCTGAATCTGCGTTGCAGATCAGGTATTTATTAATAAGTTCATAATAACCTGTAAAGTCTTTTGTTGAATTTTGTTTCTCTTTTGGTTTGCAAAAACTGAGAAGCAAGCAAAAACTTGCCAAAAAACTAATGGCGAAATTATATTTCGATGGAAATAAATAATTGTCGATTTTGTATTTAACGTTTGCGAGCATGGTATTAAATATTTCAGTAAAATTAACAAAAGAAATTGAAATGAAAATTTAAGCAAAGCATATCCAAAAAAAACTATTTTTGTTTCATGACTCGAGAAGAAAAAAAATCACCCTTCCCATTTGAAAAGATAGCCGTTGCTGTTGCCTTCTCTCCGCGCATTGAAGCGATCCTTGCCGAATCAAAAAGGATCCAGGATGTGTTCAAGGCGAAAATGATCTTCATTCACGTGGGAGAAAAAAATATCCAGCAGGAACAATATCTCCGCGATCTCCTCCATCGGTTCGGGCTGGATAAAAACGAAAATCAGCTTCTTTGGGAAACCGGTGACCCGGTGGACGTGATCCTTGAAAAATGCGAAGAACAAGGAATCGACCTGTTGGTTGCCGGTGCACTTGAACGGGAAAAATTGCTGAAATATTTTTTAGGTTCCGTTGCCCGCAATCTCTGCCGTAAGGCAAAATGTTCGGTGCTCATGCTCCGCGAGCCCTCCATAATCCGCAGGCCGATCCTGAAAATTGTTGCCGAAGGAAGCGATGACCCGAAATCGGTGAATACCATCGAGACAGCAATCTATCTCGCCAAACAAACCAAAGCTGCCGAAGTGGACATTGTCCAGGAATCGGACGCGGGTAAGATGGCATTGATCCGCTCGGAAAGCCTGGGTGGTGCCGAAGCAGTGAAACAAAAAGAGAAAATTTTTAAGGATGAGAACGATAAACTGGAGGAGATCATCAATTGCACCGATTGCGAAAATCTAAAAATACATGTCGAACGCATCGAAGGGAAACCCGGTTATGTGATCAGCAGCTACGCCAGGGAAAACAACGCGGATATGCTGTTGCTGAATTCTCCCGATAAAAAACTGAATTTACTGGACCGCGTTTTTCCGCACGATATTGAATATGCATTGGCAAACCTGCCGTGTGATCTGATGATCGTGAATTCCTGACGAAGAAATGATAAATGTTACCAACCTGCGTTAAAACTTCGGTTGGTGAAAATGATAAATGTTGAATAACCAATAACAACAAACGTCAAACAACAAACCTTAAAATGGCACACAACGACCTGATAAATCTCCTCCTTTGCATCGGCATCATGCTGCTGACGGGAAGATTATTCGGTGAATTTTTCCGCAAACTGAAAATGCCCCTGGTGGTTGGAGAACTCGTTGCAGGTATTTTACTCGGTCCGAGTTTCCTCGGAAAATTCTTTCCAATGCTTGATGACATTGTTTTTACAACAAAAGGAAATGTAGGTTTGGTGTTAAACGGCATCACCAATATTTCTGTGATCATGTTGCTCTTTGTTGCCGGAATGGAAGTAGATCTTTCGGTGATAAGGAGCCAGGGAAAAACCGCTTTCAAAACCAGTGTAATCGGATTGATCATTCCGTTTGTATTAGGATATTTTGCCGGAAAATATTTTTATACTTTGCTCGGTGAAACCGGTGACACCAATAATTTTGCTTTCAGTTTATTTATCGGTACAGCCATGGCGATCTCCGCATTGCCTGTAATAGCACGCACTTTGATGGATCTCGGTTTGTTCAAAACAAAGATCGGAATGATCATTATAGCGGCAGCCATGTTCGATGACCTCATCGGGTGGATCATGTTCAGCGTGATCCTGGGGATGATCAATCATACAGGTAATCCTTACGGATTTTTATACACGCTAGGTTACACTTTATTGTATGCCGTACTCATGTTGTCTGCAGGAAGAATCATTATTAACAAATCTTTACCCTGGGCCAAAAGAAATTTATCATGGCCAGGAGGAGTGCTGGCCGTTTCACTCGGACTTGCTTTTATAGGTGCTGCCTTTACCGAGAAGATCGGCATTCATGCCATTTTCGGGGCATTCATTGTCGGGATTGCATTTGGCGATTCGGTTCATCTCAACGAAAAAACCCGCGACATCATCCAGCAATTTGTAAATAATATTTTCGCTCCGTTGTTTTTTGTTTCCATCGGATTCAAACTCAATTTTATTGAAAACTTCAACGTACAAATTGTATCCATTGTCTTGGGACTTGCAATTGTTTCTAAACTCATAGGTGCAATTCTTGGCGGGCTCTGGGGCGGATTGTCTATGAAAGAATCTTTTGCGGTGGGGTTCGGAATGAATGCACGCGGAGCCATGGAAATTGTTTTGGGAACTCTTGCACTTCAGGCACATTTAATTTCTTCACAATTATTCGTAGGGTTGGTGGTAATGGCGGTTATCACTTCCATCATTGCCGGACCGATGCTTCAGTACCTGGTTACCGGGGAGATGAAAGTGGTGAAGCTGCGGGATGTGATAAAACCCGTGGAACGTGAACCGGAAGGGGAATAAAGAACTTTTTGAGAACGATTTTTAAATAAAAGGAATGCCGAAAAAGAAACTCAAACAGTTCGAAGAGTTCAAAAATTTTCCCAACGCGTTTACTTTTCCTTTCGAGATGAAAGGGAAATGGAACGAACTTTTTTTCAAAAATGAAAATCCCATTGTGCTGGAGATCGGCTGCGGCAAAGGCGAATACACGATAGAGCTGGCACAACGGTTTCCCGAAAAGAATTTTATCGGGACCGATCTGAAAAGCAACCGGATGTGGACAGGTGCAAAATCCGCGATCGAAAAAAAAATTATGAATGTTTGCTTTGTGCGTTCGATCGTTGAAAAGATAAATGAACTGTTTGATAAAAATGAAGTCAGCGAGATCTGGATCACTTTCCCTGATCCGTTCCCGAAAAAGAAACACGAAAAACACCGGTTGACTTCACCTAAATTTTTGGAGCGTTATAAAGAAATTTTAACTGAAGACGGGGTAGTGAATTTTAAGACCGATAACGATAATCTGTTTCAATACACGCTTGAAATTTTGGATCAGTTAAAAATAATTCCGCTCGAAGTGAATTGGGATGTTCATGGAAACGATAAGTCGGATGCGGTTTTGCGCGAAATAAGAACCTATTACGAAAAAATATTCATGCAGAAAGGACATACGGTTAAATATTTAAAGTTTAAAGTCTAAAATTTAAAATTTTTTATGCCACAGGAATTTTTAAAAGAAATGAAAACCATTTTGAGCACATCCATTCAAAAAGGAAAGGAAGTTTGGATTGCCGATACCGCGCGGGTTTTCGGAAAAGTAATTTTGGGTGATGAATGTTCCATTTGGTTTGGGGCTGTTTTGCGCGGAGATAATGATTGGATAAAGATAGGTAACCGGACCAATATCCAGGACAATGTGGTGATCCATGTAGATGAAGGATTTCCGGTTACAATTGGTCATGATTGCATCATCGGCCACAGTGCGATCGTTCATGGCGCTACGCTCGGAGATCATGTGTTGGTTGGGATGCATTCAACAATTTTGAACGGTGCTAAGATTGGCAACTTCTGCATTATTGGATCAAATTCATTGGTTACCGAAAATATGAAGATACCTGATTATTCGTTGGTGATGGGAACTCCGGCAAAAATCGTAAAACAACTTTCCGAAGAACAAATGGAGAAAGTAAAACAGAATGCACAGAATTATGTAGATTTGAGCAAAGAATATATCAAACACTGGAAATAATTTTCAAATTTCGAGGACTAAAGTCCGAAATGTTATGTAATCTAATAACCCCATGCTTAAGCATGGGGTTTGAATCACTTTATAAATGGGGGCTTTAGCCCAAAAGCGAATTATAAAAAAATAAAAACACCATGTCAACAAAACTAAGATCACCGGAAACGGAATTGAAAAAAAATAAAGAATTCAGGAAATTCAAAATTGCTCTCGTTGTTTCCGACTGGCATCCCGAAGTAACGCACTCGATGAAGAATGCCGCTTTCGCTTACCTTGTTTCGAAAGGCGTGAAAGAAAAAAATATTTCCCTTCATTCGGTTCCTGGTGCTTTCGAATTGCCGCTTGGGGCGCAGTTCTGCGCAATCCAAAAAAACCTGGATGCCATTATCGCTTTGGGTTGCGTGATCCAGGGTGAAACGAGGCATTTCGAATTTATCTGCAATTCCTGCGCCCAGGGAATCGTGAACGTTTCGCTTACCTTTAATATCCCGGTTGCATTTGGCGTTCTCACCACCGAAAATTTGCGGCAGGCAAAAGAACGCTCAGGCGGGAAGCTTGGAAACAAAGGAACCGAAGCAGCCGAATCGGTCTTAAAAATGCTGATGCTCAAAAATTCCCTGAATTAACCTAAGAATAACTTTTCCGTTGAAATCCGAAATAGTATTATTGTGTCGGATTGAAATCAACTTTTAAAAAATATTTTCTTTTTGTTTTTGCATTCACTGCTTTTTTCGGCTGCAAAAAAGATTTTGAGGGCGATGCAAAAATCCAGGCACTGCCTGAAACTTTCATGGTCGTTGATAAAATAAACCGTTCGGGTGATCTCCGCATGACCACCACCGTGGAAGCGCACTGGTGGGGCGTTTCACAAACAGGAATTATTATCGGTTATGAATACTCGCTCGATAACCAGGTAACCTGGACGTTCACAAAAAACCAAAGCGGAAATTTTTTGCTCTCCATTCCTGTTGGAAAAGATACGGCTGATGTGGCTGTTTTTGTTCGTGCCGTTGACAACCTCGGACAGCGCGACCCGTCACCGGCTTCCACTTTGTATCCTGTAAAAAATACACCGCCTTCCATATATTTCGACAACAGTTACGGCCACCGTTCGGTCTCTTATCCGGCATTCCGTTATTACTGGATAGCGAGTGATACCGATGGTGTGGCGGATATCAACGCCATTGAAATCTGTTTCAACGACACTACCAATATCTACCAGCTTCCTCCAACCACATCGGCTGCAACTTTTGCTGCACAAATTTCCGGGGGCACGATCGGAAATTCGTTTTATGTTTTTCAAAATTCAAAAACAACTGCTTCGCCCGACCTTGCTTCGGGGATTGTTTACAACCAATATAATTTTGTTTACATCCGCGCAGTTGACCGCTCCGGTGCGCGCAGCCCATGGGCAAAGGATTCCCTGCTGATCAAAAAACCGAAATCGGATATGCTGCTGATCAACGACTATTCGGGCAACAGCAGCTTTTACCGGAATTTTTATGCAGGAAAATTAAATGCATTGGGGGCAGGTTACAATAATTTCGATACCATTGATTTTTCATGGAATATTTTCCCAACGGATAATTTTACCGTTACTAAAGTTTTTGATTATTTCAAAAAGATCATCTGGATAAGTGATGATGCATTTTCCTCGTTGAAGATAGCAGGACCCGGTACGACCAATTATTTCAGTAATGGCGGCAAGATGCTGATGGTAATTGATATTGGCGGAATCTACACGTATTCGGAACCGCAACTTTCTTTCACTCCTGTTGCTTCATTTGTTTCACCTCCTTCACAAGGTGCACAGTTCAAGATCAACCCGGGTGATTCTGTTTTTTCTGCTCAAGCCGGTTGGCCAACTTTAATTGCATCAGGCGGAATTTTGAACAGCAGTTTCCGGCCGTTCTTTGTGCAAAGTACTACCAGCACTTTTACGTATGACGAACTTTATTCAGCCAATCTTTTGGTTTCGGATCCGCCAAATCCGCTCACCGTGTGGACAGGTAAATCAACATTGATGGCACGGAGAAAAAATGTTTCGGATGGGTTGACGAACCTTGTGTTCAGTGCACTTCCATTGAACTTTATGCAGGGCAACTCCAATCTCGATATTGTTTTCAGAAAGATCATCATTGACGAATTGAAATTCTGATGAAGAACATTATTCTTTTCGCTTCGGGTAATGGAACCAACGCTGAAAATATCTGCAGGTATTTTAAGAATGATCCCGAAATAAAAGTTGCCGCACTTTTTTGCAACAATCCGGATGCAAAAGTGATCGAACGGATGAAACCTTTCGGGATTCCTGTTCATCTTTTCACAAAAAAAGAATTGAATGACGAAAAAATATTTTTACCGCTCATTCAAAAATATGAACCATCGTTGATCGTACTTGCAGGATTTTTATTGCTGGTACCCTCATACCTGATCAAACTTTTTCCGAAAAAGATCATCAATATTCATCCTGCTCTTTTACCCAAGTTTGGCGGAAAAGGAATGCACGGGCATCACGTTCATGAAGCCGTACTTGCTGCCGGGGAACATGTTCATGGTATCACCATTCATGTGGTGAATGAAAAATACGATGAGGGAAAGATCCTTTTCCAGGAATTTTTTTTAATTGAAAAAAACGACAACCTGGAATCTGTTTCAAAAAAGATATCTGAATTGGAATTAAACTATTTTCCCGAAGTAATAAAAAATTATTTAATGGAGGAATAAAATGCCGCAAACCATTCTCATAAAAAATATTAAAGGATTAGCCGGAGTTGATGACGGAAAGATAAAAAAAAGATCAGGAAAGGAAATGTCGGAACTGAACATCATCGAAAATGCTTTTTTGTTGATCGAAGACGGGCTCATAAAAGATTTTGGCACTGAAGCAACAAACAACAAACAACAAACAACAAACCTTCGGGTCATTGATGCCACAGGCAAATTCGTTCTTCCTTCTTTCGTTGACTCACACACGCATTTGGTTTTTGCAGCAACCCGCGAAGAGGAATTCGTGATGCGCATAAAAGGAAAAACCTATGAAGAAATTGCAGCAGCCGGTGGAGGAATTTTGAACTCCGCAAAAAAACTGCAGGCGATGAGTGAAGATGATTTATTTGAAAATGCATTGCAACGATTAAATGAAATGATCCGTTTCGGGACCGGTGCGGTGGAAATAAAAAGCGGTTACGGATTGACGGTGAAAGATGAATTGAAAATGTTGCGCGTCATTCAGCGATTGAAAAAAGTTTCACCCATCACCATCAAGGCTACATTCCTTGGTGCACATGCCATTCCACCCGAATACAAACAAAACAGAAATGGTTACATTGATCTGGTCATTACCGAAATGCTGCCACAAATTGCTGCAGAAAAATTAGCAGATTATTGTGATGTGTTTTGCGACAAAGGTTTTTTTACCGTGGAGGAAACAGATAAAATTTTAAATGCCGCAGCGAAGTTCGGATTGAAGGCAAAAATTCACGGCAATGAACTCGGGCAAACAGGCGGAGTCCAGGTGGCCGTAAAAAATAATGCGTTGAGTGTGGATCATTTGGAATATGCCGGAGAAGAAGAAATCACTTGTTTGAAAAATTCCAGCACCATGCCGGTGGCATTGCCGAATTGTTCTTTCTTTTTGGGATTACCATACGCACCGGTTCGTAAAATGATCGATGCCGGTTTGCCGGTTTGCCTGGCCACGGATTTCAACCCGGGCTCTTCACCGAATCCGCGAATGAGTTTCATTCTTTCACTCGCTTGCACACAAATGAAACTTTCTCCCGAAGAAGCGATTAATGCCACAACCATCAACGGTGCTTATGCGCTTGAATTAAGCAACACACACGGAAGTATTGCGAAAGGAAAAGTTGCGAATGTTTTTATCACAAAAAAAATTCCTTCGCTGGCGTACATTCCTTATTCGTTTGGGGTGGATATGGTGGAAGAAGTGATTGCGGGTGGGAAAATATTTTAATAATTTATGCAATAGCTTATCCAATCTCCTTTCCCCGGATTTGCTTTTTCGGTCATTCTGTTTTAAACCGTTGATCAAATCTCTAACCCTTTGGGGGTATCTTAATTTTTAATTTTGTTTTTTAAAAATTAGCTTTTATTTGCGCCCACCTGCAAAAATAAAAATATATGAAAAAACTAAACCTCTTATTCGTTCTGTTTACCGTTTCGTTGTACTTCATTTCCTGTTCCAAGAGCAGCGATACAACTACAGCCAGCACATCTCCTTCCTTCACCGCAACGGTTGACGGTGCTTCATGGACGTCAGCAACCACCAGCGCTACTTACCGTTACGGGGTATTCATGTTGGTCGGCAAAACTTCCGGGGGTTCTATGATCACTGTAAGGATAGTACCTACTGCCGGGAATGAAATGATCTCACCCTATCCTTTTTATTATGGCGCTACGGATGACATAGGAATATATATGATTAATTCAACTGATTCGACCAGCTTCACTTCAAGCTTATCACCATTTAATTCAACTTATAATCAACTTTTCACATTCAGCACATTTAATAAAACTGCAAAAACTGTCAGCGGTACTTTTAATTTCAAAGCGGTAAGGGCGCTGGATAATAAAACGGTGACTATCACCGGTAAGTTTGATAATATTGTGTATGACGATCAATTGCCCCCAACCCCTACACAAACCATGACAGCCAAAGTTGACGGAGTTTCTTGGTCAGCGGTGACCATAACCGGTTACAGTTCCAGCATGACTCACACTTTGCAGGTCATCGGAAATGCGAATAACGGTACAACCATTGGTTTAACGGTATCCGACCAGGTAAAAGCAGGAACTTATGCCGTATCACAGTTTGGAACTTACCTCGCGCAATACAACCCGAATTCATCAACCGCTATATTCAGTAAAAACGGTTCCATAACGGTGAGTTCGCATGATCCGGATGCCAAAGTGATCAAAGGCACCTTTACATTTGGAGTGAGCAACACCACCCAATCCGATACCATCACACTTGGAAATTTTGTTTGCGTTTACAATTAGATGAAATTATCTGATACAGAAAAAGCGGGCAATTGCCCGCATTTTTTATAATAACAATTGGTATCGAAATAAATTGATTATTACTCTATCGTCATATCCACTCTCCTGTTCTTCGCTTTGCCCGCGGCAGTTTCATTGGAAACAACAGGGCGGGTATCGCCATAACCTTTCGCTGTGATTCGTGAATCTGCAACCCCTTTGTTCACCAAATATAATTTTACTGCCTCGGCACGCTGTTGTGAAAGCAACAAGTTGTCAGCGGATTTTCCAACATTATCGGTGTGCCCTTCAATGCGAAATGCGAACGAACTGTTCTCTACGAGCATTTGAGCAAGCGCGTCCAATGCCGCGAAAGACGAGGATTTGATGATGGATTTGCCGGTTTCGAACTGGAGATTCTTTATTCCATCTGTGATCACTGCCAATTGTTGTTTGGTGGGCTGAAGCGGACATCCGTGATTTGAAATTTTACCCGCAAGTGTGGGACAACTATCCTGGAAATCCGGGATCCCGTCCCTATCAACATCCAATGTTCTGCCACCGCCATCCACGATGGCACCGGGAAGTGAATGAGGTTCCTTGTCGAAAATATTGGAAACCCCATCCGAATCGCTGTCATTCATCATGGCATATTTCAATGCTTTCATGGATGAATCGGCTTTGACCTGGTTATTTTTCATCTGCTCATCCAAATCATTTTTCATTTGTGAAACCAGGCCCGAATTTTCTTTTTCGAGTTTCGCGATCAGGTCATCGTTTTGTTTTTTCAGTGCTGTAATCTGCTGTTGTGCATCCGCTTTTGCTTTCAATAGTTCTTCATATAATTTTTCGGTTTGTTCGGTCCACTCGATATTTCGTTTACCGCTTTTACCTAAATTGAACGTAATAAAAACATGGGGCATATTATAAAAATCATAGAATCTTCCGCCTGTTGCATTAACACTGGTGGCACCGTCAAGATTTACAATAAATGTACTTCGGGTGGTGTACTCTGCACCAATATCGATTGTTGGGCTTACATAAATTCTAAGTCCTGCCGTAAGGGGAATAATAATGGATTGAGGGGATTTAATGGCAGTGTCAATAGCAGGTTTGTATTTTATATCGCCCATCACATATCCTACTCCCATTCCTACGTAAAGCTGAGCTTTATTTTTCCCGGTCTTCTGATTTTTGAAATTCACCAGGTTAAGCATTGCCTGTATATTTCCCTCATAAAAAGTGGTCGTTGAATTATAACTGGTTTTGATAGTATTCATCATCCCACCGTATCCCTGCAAACGAATTGCAAAATTATTGGCAAGAGAATATTTCAGGCTTAATCCTCCTGCACCACTCAGTGCGCCAATGTCGCCAGTACCCTGCATAATGGCAGTTCCCCCATGAAGCGTGATAGCCCAACGCTTGTCATCACTGGCAAACTGGGCAAAAGTTTGTATGGTAAAAATCAGTGTTAATTAAAGTATAGATATTTTGCTTTTCATAAATTTAATATTTTAACAAATTTATACATTTTAAACAAAACTAAACATCGCTTGACAAATGGAAACATTGAGTTACTCACCTTATAACCGTTAGTCTTTTTTTATAGACCATTCCCTGAAAAATCTCGCAGGAAAAAATGTGCCTGCGGAAAAATTTCATAAACGTTATTCACAAACCTATGCACAGAATTTTCGGAAATTTTCACCGGTTTTAAAATCTTTTTATTTCTTGAAATGAATTATTATAAATTGCGGGTGTTTAGTTCTGACGGATATGTTGTCTTTCAGATAAAAAAATATTTTCGGACAAAATGGGAATGTTCAGTTTTTTAACGCAGGAGCTTGCGATTGACTTAGGAACAGCGAATACGCTGATCATACACAAAGATCAGGTTGTGGTGGACGAACCGTCTATCATTGCCATTAACCGGAGAACCGGTAACGTGATCGCTGTGGGAAGCCAGGCGCAGCAGATGCATGGCAAAGTACACGAAGATATCAAGACCATTCGTCCGTTGAAAGACGGAGTGATCGCTGATTTCAATGCTGCTGAACACATGATACGCGGCATGATCCAGATGATACCGCAAGGTACCAGGCTTATCAAACCGCAGCAGCGAATGGTGATCTGTATTCCTTCGGGGATTACTGAAGTGGAAAAACGCGCGGTGAAAGATTCGGCTGAACGTGCCGGTGCCAAGGAGGTTTACCTGATCCACGAACCCATGGCCGCTGCCATCGGTATAGGCATTGATGTGTTTGAACCGATGGGAAACATGATCATTGATATAGGTGGCGGTACTACGGAGATCGCGGTGATTGCGCTTGCCGGAATTGTTTGTGACCAGTCTATCCGCGTAGCCGGTGATGAATTTACGGAAGATATTCTTGATTATATGCGCAGGCAACACAATCTGCTTGTTGGTGAGCGCACAGCCGAAAGAATAAAAATCGAAGTGGGTTCGGCATTGAGTGAACTGGATAATCCCCCCGCTGACTTTGCGGTGAACGGAAGAGACCTGATGACAGGGATACCCAAACAGATCACGGTTTCGTATTCGGAAATTGCGGCCGCTTTGGATAAATCCATTTCAAAAATCGAAGAAGCTGTTTTGCGAGCGCTGGAATTAACACCGCCTGAATTATCGGCTGATATTTATTCAACCGGGTTATATCTTACGGGTGGAGGAGCTTTGCTTCGCGGATTGGACAAACGTATTTCACAAAAAACAAAACTGCCGGTGCATGTAGCTGACGATCCGCTCAGGGCAGTTGTAAGAGGAACAGGTATGGCTTTGAAAAACCTAAGGAATTATAAATTCCTGATGACTTAATATCAGTTGATAGTTAATGGTTGATAGTTGATGGTTTTTTAACTACAAACCACAGACAACAAACTTTAATATGCGCAATCTCCTCTTTTTCA
>JBIOHI010000026.1:0-14902 GCA_044448845.1 Bacteroidia bacterium | reverse complement strand
TTCGTTGGATATTTCCCTGCAGACAATCCGCAATATACCTGCATGGTAATGGTGAACGCTCCATCCAAAGGAATTTATTACGGAGCACTCGTGGCCGGCCCGGTGTTCAAAGAAATTGCCGACAAGGTTTATTCGGCCAACATGCAATGGCAATCCGAATCGGTCGCATCAGCTACAACCGAAAGCAATGATCTGCCACTTGCAAAAACCGGATTCACAGAAGACATCAGGACCATTTACAACCACTTCGGAATTTCATCTCATGAAAAAAATAACGCAGGCGAAGAAGAAAAAAACGAGTGGGTTACTGCCGAAACGGAAGACCTTTCCATTGCACTTCTTCCAAAAAAATTCAATGCAGAACTGGTGCCCGATCTCAAAGGAATGGGATTGCGCGATGCACTGTATTTACTGGAGAACTCAGGCCTGAAAGTGATTGCCGAAGGGACAGGAAAAGTGAAAGAGCAATCGCTGATACCGGGGCAAAAAATTGTTAAAGGAATGTTGATCCATTTGAAATTAGGATAATGAAAACGGTAAGAGAACTCATAGTTAATCTTAAAAGTATTCAGCTCACGGGGGATGAAGAAAAAATCATTTCTCATCTCACTTACGATTCAAGAAATATAATCGAAGGCTCGATGTTCTTTGCTGTCAAAGGAACTCAGTCTGACGGTCATCAATTTATCGCGGAAGTAATTTCGAAAGGCGTTGCTGCAATCGTTTGTGAAATTCTTCCGAACGAGATTCTTTCCTCCGTCACTTATATCCGGGTTAAAAATTCTCCGGAAGCGATGGCGATCATCGCGGATGAATTTTATGACCATCCTTCACAAAATTTAAAACTTGTAGCAGTTACCGGAACAAATGGAAAGACCACGGTAGCCACTTTATTATTCCGTTTGTTCCGTTCATTCGGGCATCATGCCGGTTTGCTTTCTACGGTACAAAATCAAATTGACGATGAAATTATTCCTGCAACACATACTACTCCCGATTCGATAAAAATAAACGAGTTGCTGAAACAAATGGTGGAGCGCGGTTGCGAGTATTGTTTCATGGAAGCCAGTTCTCACGCGATCGAACAAAACCGGGTGAAAGGTTTGCATTTTGCCGGGATAGCATTTACCAACCTCACACACGATCACCTCGATTACCATAAAACTTTTGATAATTATTTGAAAGCAAAGAAAAAATTATTTGACGAGGTAAATGCCGATGCTTTTGCCCTCGTGAATAAAGATGACAAGAACGGAATGGTGATGCTGCAAAATTCAAACGCGATCCGCTGTACTTATGCACTGCAGTCGATGGCAGATTTCAAGGGAAAGATCATCGAGAGCGATTTCAACGGAATGCTTTTGAATATTAATGGTGATGAAGCATGGTTCAAATTGGTGGGAAATTTCAATGCCTACAATTTGCTCGCAGTTTATGCAACGGCCTTTCTTTTAGGAAAACAAAAAGAAGAGATCATCACGCATTTGAGCAATATCCATTCGGTGCAGGGAAGATTCGATTATGTGCGCTCACAAAACGGGATCACTGGAATTGTTGATTATGCCCACACACCGGACGCACTGAAAAATATTTTAACTACCATCAATGAATTGCGAACCGGGAACGAACAACTGATCACCGTGGTGGGTTGCGGAGGAAACCGTGATGCCACGAAAAGGCCGGTAATGGCAGATGTTTCGAGCGAGCTAAGCACACGCGTGATCTTTACGTCAGACAACCCGCGCAATGAAGATCCTGAAATTATTTTAGATGAAATGCAGAAAGGCGTGAAGCCGTTGCATTACAAAAAAACGCTGCGCATCAGCGACCGGAAGGAAGCGATAAAAACTGCTGTGAGTCTGGCAAAAAAAGGTGACATCATCCTTTTAGCAGGAAAAGGTCACGAGAATTACCAGGAGATAAAAGGAGTGAAAAATCATTTTGACGATAAAGAAATTTTGAAGGAAATGTTCCAACTGTTAGCCCCATCCTAACCTTCCCCTTCGGGGAAGGAACTGATGAAGGCGAAAAAAATATTAATGAAAATAAATCAAACTAATAAAAAATAAAATAAAAAAGCTTCCCCTTTGGGGAGGTTGGAGGGGTTAATTATGCTATACTATTTATTCGATTACCTGCACCAAAAATTCAACCTGCCCGGATCCGGAGTGTTTCAATACATTTCGTTCCGCGCTGCCATGGCCATCATTCTTTCGCTTACCATCACGATGATCTTCGGAAAGAACCTGATCGGTTGGTTACGAAAACTACAGGTTGCCGAAACCGTTCGCGATCTTGGCCTTGCCGGTGAAAAACAAAAACAGGGAACACCTACCATGGGAGGACTCATCATTCTCGGAGCGATATTGATTCCTACTTTATTATTTGCACGACTTTTAAATGTTTACATTATACTCATTGTGCTGTCCACGATATGGCTTGGACTTGTCGGGTTTCTGGATGATTACATCAAAGTCTTCAAAAAAAATAAGGAAGGCCTTGCGGGGAGATTTAAAATCATCGGGCAAGTCGGGCTTGGGATTATTGTTGCCACGACACTTTTTTATAATAAAAATGTAAAGACAAGAACGTTTTACAAGCCAAGTGAAGTAAGTACGGAATTTATTACCGCCAATAACCTCCAACCGCAATTGGTCGATAACCAACTGGTGCTTGCAAAAGATGAACACTCGACAAAAACAACCATTCCTTTTTTAAAAAATACCGAGTTTGATTATGCGTGGATATTAAAATTTTTAGGTTCAACCTATAAAGATTATAACTTCTGGATCTACCTTTTAGTGGTAATTTTTATCATCGTTGCTGTTTCAAACGGGGCGAACATCACCGATGGAATTGACGGGCTTGCTGCGGGAACATCTGCCATAATTGTTTTGGCGTTGGGAGTGCTTGCTTACGTTTCGGGCAGTATAGTTTTTTCAAAATATTTAAATATCATGTTTATACCTAACCTCGGCGAGATGGTGGTATTTGCCGGGGCGTTTGTAGGAGCATGCGTGGGATTTCTGTGGTACAACGCATACCCGGCACAAGTATTCATGGGCGACACCGGAAGCCTGGCCCTCGGTGGGATCATTGCATCGTTTGCGCTGATGGTTCGAAAGGAATTATTGATCCCCATTCTCTGCGGGATCTTTCTCATTGAAAATGTATCAGTGATACTCCAGGTATATTATTTCAAATACCAAAAAAGAAAACACGGAATTGAATATGCACGCGAGCACCGCTTATTCAAAATGTCTCCGCTTCATCACCATTACCAGAAGGAAGGATACCATGAAGCGAAGATCGTAACACGCTTCTGGATCATCGGGATCATGCTGGCAGTTGTAACTATTCTCACATTGAAAATCAGATAAAGTTGAACGACCGGATAGTCATATTGGGAAGCGGTGAAAGCGGTACAGGCGCGGCCATTTTAGCCAAACAAAAAGGCTTTGATGTGTTCGTGTCGGATAACGGAACGATCCCCGAAAACTTTAAAAGGGAATTGCACACTCATGAAATTTCGTTTGAAGAAAACAATCATACGGAAGAAAAAATTCTGAATGCAAATGAGGTCATCAAAAGTCCGGGGATTCCTGAAAAAAATGAATTCGTAAAAAAACTACGTTCAAAAAATATTCCTGTGATTTCCGAAATCGAATTCGCAGCCCGATATACAAATGCCAAAAAGATCTGCATCACCGGGACGAATGGAAAGACAACAACCACTTCACTGGTTTATCATTTACTGAAAAAAGCACAATTCAATGTCGCGTGCGGAGGAAATATCGGAACCAGTTTTGCACGATTGGTTGCCGAAAAAAATTACGAATACTATGTTCTTGAGCTGAGTAGTTTTCAACTGGATGACCTGTATGATTTCAAAGCGGAGGTGGCGGTACTCACTAACATCACGCCTGATCACCTCGACCGGTACGATTACGAAATACAAAACTATATCCATTCAAAATTCCGTATCATTCAAAATCAAACGGCCGATGATTTTTTCATTTACTGTGCCGATGATGAACTGACCGTTAACAATCTTTCAAAATTCGGCATCAAGGCCAAACAACTTCCTTTCTCATTTTCAAAAGAACTGCCCGAAGGAGCTTATATCAAAGAAGGAAAAATAATTTCATCAATCAATATAAATAATCTAAAACCCTTTACCATGTACACAAACGAACTATCATTGCGGGGGCGGCACAACGCCTTTAATTCCATGGCGGCAGCCATTATCGGCCAGGTGTTCAACATCCAGAAAGAAACCATTCGCGAGAGTCTTTCTGATTTTCAAAACATCGAACATCGCCTCGAAAGAGTGGGAACAATCGGTGGCATCGAATTCATCAACGACTCGAAAGCCACCAATGTGAATTCCGCCTGGTATGCTTTGGAAAGCCTGGAAAAACCGGCCATCTGGATCGCAGGAGGTGTGGACAAAGGAAATGATTATTCCATCCTGAAAGATATCGTGAAAGAAAAAGTGCGCATCATCGTTTGCATGGGTTTGGATAACCGGAAAATTCACGAAGCATTTCGTACGGATGTCGATATGATCGTGAACACCACCTCTGCAAAAGAAGCGGTACACGTGGCTTACAAACTGGCTAAGCCCGGTGAGATCGTTTTGCTTTCACCGGCTTGCGCTTCATTCGACCTGTTTAAAAATTATGAAGACAGGGGAAGGCAGTTTAAAAATGAAGTGAAAGAACTTTAGCCCCACCTAACCTCCCCAAAGGGGAGGAATTATTTTGACTAAAAATGAGTGAGCAATATAAATTGGATAATAAAAAGTCTCCCCTTCGGGGAGATTCAGAGGGGCGTAATGGAACGTGGTTGAAACTGCGACCTCGCGGAGATATTTATATGTGGGGAATTATTTTCACACTTTCCATCTGGGGATTGCTTGCCATTTATAGTTCTACGGGGGCGTTGGCTTACAAAAAAAACGGTGGTAATGTGGAAATTTATTTGTTTCAGCAGGCCGCATTGTTGCTTATCGGATTTGCTGTGATGCTTTCGGTTCACACCATTCATTATAAATATTTCATTGGCGTTTCAAAAATTCTCATCTGGCTCACCTACCCGCTTTTGATCTACACTTTATTTTTTGGAATTGAAATAAATGGTGCGAGGCGATGGGTGAGTCTGCTCGGCATCACCTTTCAGTCTTCGGATATCGCCAAGCTCGCCATCATCATGTTTGTAACGCGTGAACTGGCGCGCAAACAGGAAACGATCGATGATTTCAAAAAAACATTTCTACCTGTTCTTGCACACATCACGGCCATCTGCTTACTCATTGCTCCCGAAAATTTATCCACTGCGCTTGTTCTGTTTGCAACTTGCTTTTTGATCCTTTTTATCGGCAGGGTAAAAATAAAACATCTTGCGTTGATCACTGGTTCTGTGATGGTTGCGGGACTCCTGCTCTTTGCGTTTTTATTTATCGTTCCTGATAAATTTATTCATGGAATGGGCCGATTTGCTACATGGAAACACCGTATTGAGAATTTTGGCAAGCATGAATACGATGCTGATAAATCGTATCAGAATGATCATGCAAAAATGGCAATCGCTCGGGGCGGAATTTTTGGAGTGAAACCGGGAAACAGTACGGAGCGGAATTTTTTACCGGAAGCGTATTCGGATTTTATTTATGCCATCATCGCGGAAGAATACGGTTTGATCGGAGCGATCACGATGCTGATGTTGTACATGTTTTTTTTATACCGCGCGATACGTATCGTATTGAAAAGCCCGAAAGCGTTTGGTGCCCTTATCGCAGTTGGATTGAGTTTCTCGCTCGTGCTCCAGGCTTTGATAAATATGGCAGTTGCGGTGAATTTATTTCCGGTGACCGGCTTAACACTTCCATTAGTTAGCAAAGGAGGAACTTCAATCATTCTTACCAGCCTCGCGTTTGGAATCATCATGAGTGTGAGCAGGTATATTGAACAGGACGAACCGGGAATGGAAGATGTAGTTAAAATAAATGCAACAGTAAATGATAAAATGATAATTGAACATGTCTGAACTAAAAGACGAGAAAAATTTCGCGCCACCAAATGATGCAGAAGAAAGAATCGGTAAAGCAGTTGTAAACGCTGCTTTTCATATTCATGCTTCGTTGGGGCCGGGATTATTGGAAAAGGTATATGAAATTTGTTTTTGTCATGTTTTACAAAAACAAGGATTTGATGTCAAAAGACAAATTCCCATTCCAATAGTTTTTGAAGGAGTATCTTTTGAAGAAGGACTTAGACTCGATGTTCTTGTAAATGATTTGGTAGTTTGTGAACTTAAAGCTATAGAAACTGTAAATCCAGTTTGGGAAGCACAATTATTAAGTCATTTAAAATTAACAGGCAAAAGACTTGGGTATTTGATAAATTTTAATGTGCCACTGATAAAAAAAGGAATAAAAAGAATGATAATATAAATTAGCCACAAAGGCACAATGACACAAAGCAACACAAAGAAATTCTCAGGGAAACTTTGAGCCTTCGTGTCTTAGTGGCAAAAAAATGAAAAATATAAAAATAATCATAAGCGGTGGCGGCACGGGAGGGCATATTTACCCGGCCGTTGCAGTTGCGCAGGAATTACAAAAAAGAATTGCCGGAGTGGAGATTCTTTTTGTAGGCGCGAGCGACCGCATGGAAATGGAGAAAGTTCCGAAAGCAGGTTACAAAATTGTCGGGCTTTGGATCAGCGGACTTCAAAGAAGTTTGAGTACACGAAATTTGTTATTTCCATTAAAAGTAATTCATAGCGTTTGGAGATCATTGCAAATTTTAAAAACCTTCAAACCCGATGCAGCTATTGGTTTTGGCGGTTATGCCAGCGGTGCGATGCTGTACGCGGCAACAATGAAAAAAATTCCGTCAGTCATTCATGAACAGAATTCGTACGCAGGAATCACAAACAAAATTCTGAAGAACCGGGTGAATAAAATTTGTGTGGCTTACGATAACATGGAGCATTTTTTTCCGAAAGATAAAATTGTAAAAACGGGAAATCCGATCCGCAAAGATCTGATGGAAGTTGAAAGTTTGCGAAGCGAAGCCATCAAATTTTTCAATCTTGATTTAACCAAAAAAACATTGCTGGTCATTGGTGGAAGCCTTGGCGCACGAACCATCAACGAAAGTATTTTAGCCGGTTTACAAAAAATTGAAAATGCCGGATTGCAACTAATCTGGCAAACGGGAAAAAATTTCCACGAAGCACAAAAACTTCAAACTTCAAACTTCAAACTTCAAACTTTTATTTACGAAATGAACCTCGCATACGCGGCAGCTGACGTGGTCGTTTCCCGTGCCGGTGCTTTATCCATTGCCGAACTCGCACAAGTGAAAAAGCCTGTGATCCTCGTTCCATCACCAAACGTTGCCGAAGATCACCAGACAAAAAATGCAATGGCTTTGGTAGATAAAGATGCAGCCATTTTGGTAAAAGATTCGGATGCGAAAAATAGTTTGGTGAATGAAGCGATAAAACTTGCAACCGATGAAGCGAAACAAATTCAGTTGAAAAAAAACATAGCCACGTTCGCCATGCCAAATGCGGCTGAGAGGATTGTGGATGAAGTGATGAAATTAATTAACTAATTTGATAATGCTTGCCAACCGAAGCTTTAGCGCAGGTTGGATGTGATAATTTGATGATGAAAAAAAAGATTTATAAAATTAAATTAATCTTCTCTCCTTCGGGGAGATTAGAAAGGGGCTATGAATTTTAAAAACATAAAATACGCGTATTTCCTTGGCATTGGAGGCATTGGCATGAGTGCCATTGCACGTTATTTCAATCACCAGGGAATAAAAGTGTATGGTTATGATAAAACGGAAACACCATTAACAAAAGAATTGCAGCACGAAGGGATCGAAGTTCATTACGCGGATCTGGGAGTTGAGATCTTCGCTTTCAAATTTGATCCGAAAGAAACTTTGGTAGTTTTAACACCCGCCATTCCGAAAGACCTCCAGGAATGGAAATGGCTTCGTAATAATGAATTCACCATCATGAAACGTTCGCAGGTATTGGGAATCATTTCAGATGAATACAAAACGATTGCTGTAGCGGGAACACATGGCAAAACAACAACCTCCACGCTCATTGCCCATATTTTAAAACAAAGCAAGGTCGATTGCGCGGCATTTCTCGGCGGCATTTCTGCCAATTATAATTCCAATTTGTTGCTGCATAAAAAGTTCACAGATCACGGTTCACAGATCACGGACAACACAGTGAACGGTGAACCGTCAACTGGTAACAAATATTTAATTGTAGAGGCCGATGAATTCGACCGCTCCTTCCTCACTCTTCATCCTTCCATTTCCATCATCACCTCCACCGATGCCGACCATCTGGATATTTACGGCAAGCACGAAGAACTGAAAAAATCATTCCTGGATTTCGCTTCTCAAACAAAAGATACATTAATTATAAAAAAGGAATTGGATCTTGTACATACGTTGCCTTTAAATCATCCGGAAAAAGACATCAAATCTCCTGTACAGATGTTGCATTCAATTGAGGCAGAAAAAGATATCGAACCTCCTGTACAGACGTTGCATGCAACGTCTCAACAAATGGAAACCAAAACTTATTCGATAATAGAAAAGGCTGATTTCTACGCGAAAAACATTCAGATCAAAGGCGACAATTATTTTTTCGACCTGCACTTTGAGAATGAAATATTGAAAGAACTTAATCTTGGCATTCCGGGATTGCATAACGTGGAGAATGCGGTGGCAGCTTCGGCAGTGGCTATATTATCAGGGGTGACCGAAGAAGAATTGCGTTCGGCACTTGCTTCCTTTCATGGAGTAAAAAGACGTTTTGAGTATATTATCAAAACGGATAAAATGGTTTACATCGATGACTATGCTCATCACCCGGAAGAACTGAAAGCGATCATATCTTCCGTGAAGCAGATGTACAGGGGCAAAAAAGTCACTGCCATTTTTCAACCGCACCTCTATTCGCGAACACGTGATTTTGTGGAAGGATTTGCCGAAAGCCTTTCGCTGGCTGATGATGTGCTGCTACTTGATATTTACCCTGCACGGGAACTTCCGATACAGGATGTTTCATCCGAAATGGTTTTCAATAAAATGAAAATGGACCATAAAATGCTTTGCTCGAGGAAAGATGTGCTGGATATCATTGAAAAGAAAAAACCGGAAGTGCTGCTAACCTTGGGAGCCGGTGATATAGACCAGTTGGTGGAACCGCTGAGGCTATTGCTGAATAATATGAAAATGAAATAACGTGATGATATGATAATGTGATAATGAAAATGAATAAAGGTAAAATTATTAAAATACTTAAAAACGTTGGTATCATTTCGCTTTGGGCTGCGATGGTGAGCGGACTTATTGTTTCCCTTGCTTTTGTGAACCGTCAGGTGGATGAAATGACCTGTTCGAAGATCAATGTAAAGATCAAATCACACAATGACCTTTCATTTGTTGACCGTGGGATCGTTTTAAAAATTATTCGCGATGACGGAAATGAAAATCTTATTCTCGGGAAGAATATCTCATCGCTCAATATTTCAAAACTCGAACACCGGTTGCAGGCAAATAAAATGATTCAGCGTGTACAGGTGTTCACCAATCTGAACGGTGAGCTGAACATTGACATCATACAACGTGAACCCATTTTACGAATTCTGAAAGCTGACGGAACCGGTTTTTACATTGACAAAAAAGGGCTGAAGATGCCTTTATCTGAACACTTCACAGCACGCGTACCGGTTGCTTCCGGTAACATTTATGAACGTTATTCGGGTACTGATTCCATCCAAAGTTTTGTGTGCAGGGAACTATTCACAATAGCCACACATGTTGATAAAGATGCCTTCTGGAAGGCGCAGATCGAACAGATATTTGTTAATGCCGAAAATGAACTGGTGCTCATTCCGAAAGTGGGAGACCACCGTATCATTTTTGGGAACACACAACACCTCGAAGAAAAATTTACGCGGTTGAACTTGTTTTACAAAGAAGGGTTGAAAAAAGCGGGATGGAACAAGTACCAATCAATCAACGTGAGTTATAACGGACAGGTTGTTTGCGTGAAAAATGAAAAAAATAACAACAGGAAATTACATCAATAAAAAATGGAATCAACTACCACCAACCAGGGACACCAGGAAGTCGCGAACGGAAAAGTTCAGAAAATAATTGTCGGCCTCGATATAGGAACCACTAAGGTTTGCGCGATCGTGGGAACAAAAAATGTGCACGGCAAAGTGGAAATTCTCGGAATGGGAAGAGCCGAATCACTCGGAGTGATCCGCGGGGAAGTTCGCAACATCGACAAAACGGTGAAGGCCATTCGCGAAGCGATCGAGAGCGCAAAAAAATCGATGGAGAACAGCAAGGTGCGCATCGAGATACATTCCGTTCACGTAGGAATCGCAGGCCAGCATATTAAAAGTTTGCAGCACCGAAATACCATTTCACGCCATAACGTGGAAGAAGAGATCACGAAAGAGGATGTGGAACGGTTGGTGAAAGATACGTACAAACTGGCATTGCCGGCAGGTGACGAGATCATTCATGTGTTGCCGCAGGAATATTCGGTGGACGATTTTACCGATGTGACCGATCCGGTTGGAATGGCTGGGATACGCCTCTCTGGAAATTTTCACATCATCACCGGCCACGTGGATGCCATTAAAAATATTTATAAATGTGTGAACCGTGGCGGTCTGGATGTGGTTGACCTGATACTCGAACCGCTCTCTTCAGCCGAAGCCGTGCTTACCAAAGAAGAACTGGAAGCCGGTGTTTGTCTCGTGGATGTGGGAGGTGGAACAACCGATGTGGCCATTTTCAAGAACGGAATTATTCGTCACACGGCAGTGATTCCTTTCGGGGGAAATATCATCACGGAAGATATCGTGGAAGGTTGTTCCGTACTGAAAAACCAGGCCGAGTTATTGAAATTAAAATTCGGTTCGGCTCTCGCAGAAGAGAACAAGGAAAATGAAATTGTTTGTATACCCGGATTCCACGGGCGTCCGGCAAAAGAAGTTTCCGTAAAAAATTTAGCACTCGTGATCCAGGCACGCGTAGAAGAAATTTTTGAATCGGTGTTGTACGAAATAAAAAGCTCAGGACTCGAGAAAAAACTGAATGCAGGAATTGTGATCACCGGTGGAGGTTCGCAACTGAAACACCTCGACAAGCTCGTGGAGTTCGTTACCGGAATGGATACGCGCATCGGTTACCCGAATGAACACATTGCCAAAACCATCGTGGAAGAAATTAAAAGCCCGATGTATGCAACCGGTGTAGGCTTGGTGCTTAAAGGGCTCATCGGTACCGATGAGAATGCGATCATCGAAGCGGTAGCACCTGAAAAGAAAAAAGAAATGGACAAGCCGAAAGGTTTCATCAGTAAAATTCTTGAAAAGGGAAAAGCGTGGTTAGATGATGACGATATGAAAGATTATTCTTAGAAAAGTTAATGGTTCATAGTTGATAGATCATAGAATTTTAAACACTGAACTGAAAACTCAAAACAAATAAACACAAAAATGGATACACGATTAAAATTTGACCTTCCGAAAGATAAATCAAGCATCATCAAGGTGCTTGGAGTTGGCGGTGGTGGCGGAAATGCAGTGAACCAAATGTTCTCGCAAGGAATCAAAGGGGTTGACTTTGTGATCTGCAACACCGACCTGCAGGTTTTGGAAGCAAGTCCCATCCCGAATAAAATTCAACTCGGACAAGGACTGACACAGGGTCTTGGTGCCGGATCAAATCCCGAAGTAGGGAAAAAAGCTGCGATGGAAGCCATCGAAGATGTGATCGAAGTGCTCGGGGTGAATACAAAAATGCTTTTCATCACGGCTGGAATGGGTGGAGGAACCGGAACGGGCGCTGCACCGATACTCGCTAAAACTGCAAAAGAATTGGATATTTTAACGGTCGGTATCGTTACCACCCCGTTTTATTTTGAAGGAAAAAAGCGGAGGGATTATGCCAACGAAGGGATCGAGAATTTAAAGCGAAGCGTAGATTGTTTGCTCGTGGTGAGCAATGACAAGATCAAACAAATGTATGGAAATCTTCCGTTGCGCGAAGCATTCAGTCACGCCAATAATATTCTTACCACCGCGGCAAAAGGAATTGCCGAACTCATCACTTTCCCCGGTTATATCAACGTGGATTTTGAAGACGTGAAAACGGTGATGAAAAATTCCGGTGTTGCCATCATGGGCTCAGCTATGGCATCCGGTCCGGAACGTGCACTCGAGGCAGTGAAAGCTGCTCTCGCTTCACCGTTGTTAAACGACAACCAAATTCTTGGTGCGAAAAATATTTTACTGAACATCACTTCGGGCACCGATGAGGTGTTGATGGATGAAGTGGACCTGATTTCGAATTACATTCAGAATGAATCCGGGCTGACCGCTGAAATGATATTCGGAACCAGTTACGATGAAACGTTGGGCGATCAGTTATCGGTGACCATTATTGCAACCGGGTTTGAAACACGGGAAAATAAAATCGTATTCAAAACGGAGAAACCGGAGTTCAAACAGAAATTCAATTTATACGAACCGCCTGCAAAACCAGCCATGGTGATTGAAACACCGGTGCCGGAAGCTCCGGCAGTTCCTGAGCCGACAAAGGATGAGATCATAGAAGATGTAAAAGAGGAAATGAATTTCGAACTGAAGATCGAAGAAGAAACATTTACGGAAGAAGAGATAACAGAAGAAACTACTTTTATCAGTGAAGACGAAGAAATAAAGAGCCGGGTTCAGGAAGTGATAAGAAAAGAAGAAGAAATCGTGAACGAGGTGAATAATGAGTCTGTAACTTTTGAAGCGGAAGCAGAATCGGAATCGGAAGAGCAGAATTTGAAAATGGAAAAATACATTCAGCGCATGCGGGAAATGAAAAACCTGAATGTGACCATTAACACTCCGGATGGATTGCGCGACATGGAAAAGGAACCTGCCTACAGGCGAAAGAACAAGAAACTGCAAGAGGTTCCGCATTCTTCGGAACAGCACATTTCGAGGCTCACTTTGTTTGAAGACGGCACCACCAATAAAACGGAAATAAAAACCAACAATTCTTTTTTACATGATAATGTTGACTAACCTTTTTTAAAAATGAAAGAATGAGGGCTGCTTAAAAATATTTTATGCAGCCTTTTTTCGCTAAAGCAACAATGAAATTTGCGAAAACATACAGCAAAGAAGTATTCTGCCTCGAAGGAGACTGGAGCAAGAACCTGAAGAAAGAAACTTCGGTATTGGCCGTGCTGATGTTCATGAAACAGAACCGTAAGATCAATTATATTCACCGGCATTGCGGAACCCGCGAAAACCTCGCATACTACCTCAAGCAATGGCAACTTAAAAGATATGATGCTTACAGTATTTTGTATATTGCTTTCCATGGAAAACCAAATAATATTCTTATCGGGAAAGATATTGTCACGTTAGATGAATTTGCTGACATGTTGGGACCGAATTGCCACAACAAGATCATTCACTTCGGAACCTGCCAGACTTTGAACACCGATAAACGACACATCAAACGTTTTCTCCGCAAGACCAACGCCCTCTGCGTTTGCGGTTTTGGAAAAGAAATAAAATTCGTGGAAGGATGTGTATTTGATATTTTACTGATTGATATGCTCCAGGATTTCATGAATATTGATACCGTGGAAACCTACATACGGTCTTATTACAAAACCTTTTCAAAAAAGCTTCAGTTCAAATTAGTGCATTTGTAATTGGATTTACCTGCCAGTGGCACGCCCGGGAACATGGGTTAGTGTCTAAAAATGATTTCTTGCATCAAATATTATTAAGTCTCTGTACACTCATCATTATTGGTCCAAAGCACCCGAACTGACTGTTATTTCATCACTACTATTTTCTTCGTTGCAATGCGATTTTCGTTTTCATTATTTATGCGCAGGAAATAAATTCCATCCGGTAATTGTTGAAGGTTGATTATTAATTGCTGATTGCCCAACTGCGATGAAACTTTGTTAGTTGAATTGATTGTTGTTTGAAAAAGCAACTTGCCGGTTACATCAAACAGTTGCACCCGTAGTTCTTGGTCCGAACTTGTCAGGATGTTCAATTCATTTTTTGCAGGATTGGGGAAGATGTTAAAAATTTCTTGTTTAAGAATCTCATTTATTCCAACATTCGTATAATTAACTTTTCGGATTCTGTTATTGTCTCTATCCGCGATAAATAAATTTCCTGAAGTGTCAAGTGCAACCGCAAACGGGTTGTATAAAGAAGTTGCAATTGCCAAGCCACTATCACCGTTGAATCCAAATATTCCATTACCAGCCACCGTTGTAATCAATCCAGTAAAGGGATCAATTTTGCGAACCACAGAACAGCCGATATCTGCAACGTATATATTTCCGTGTTTGTCAACAGCTAATCCTTTGGGCATTTTTAATGAAGCCAAAGTTGCCGGACCGCCATCTCCAGAGTAACCTTGTGTGCCATTGCCGGCTATTGTAGTGATTATTCCTGTTGAGGCACTTACTTTGCGTACTCGCAAATTGCCGCAATCCGAAATAAATAAATTACCTGACGCGTCAATTGCTATTCCGAAAGGACTATTTAATGAAGCTCCGGTAGCCAATCCGCCATCACCGGAAAAACCATACGAGCCATTACCTGCTACCGTACTTATTAAACCGCTTGAATTATTCACTTTTCGTATTCTGTTATTAACACAATCAGCGATAAATAAATTTCCGAAAGAATCTACGGCAATCCCATAAGGGCCTAATGACGCTGATATTGCAGGAATGCTATCGGATGAATATAACGCCTTACCATTACCTGCCACTGTATTAATTATTCCTGTGTTTG
>JBIOHI010000025.1:0-14947 GCA_044448845.1 Bacteroidia bacterium | reverse complement strand
GTTAAAAGGCACCATCGAGAAACTTTTATTTGTAAATACCCGCGAGCCGTTATTTGAATGTTCGATCGGTTGGGGCTCAGATGTGAAAGGCACCTGGGGAAATGATATTTATTCAGTGGATGTTATTTTTATGGACCAGATCATCGCTTCCGTTCCGTTTGAAGTTGGCGAGGCATTCGTGGACGAAAAAGATGCCGGAAAGACCATTGTTCAGAAACCAAAAAGCAAAGTAACCGAAAAAATAAAAGCTCCGGGCGACAGTTCGGTGAGCCTGGTTTTAAAAGAACTGGACGAACTGATCGGGTTGGATTCCATCAAAAAGAAAGTCAAAGAATACACTACCTACCTCAATTTTATCAAGCTGCGAAAAGAAAAAGGTTTTGAGGATTCGGAAAGAATAAATCTCCATGCCGTTTTCACCGGAAACCCGGGAACCGGAAAAACAACCGTGGCAAAAATGCTTGGGAAGATCTACCAGGAGCTGGGATTGCTGAGCAAAGGCAATGTGGTGGAGGTGGATCGGAGTGATATCGTTGCGGAATATATCGGGCAGACCGCTCCCAAGACCAAAGAGATCATCAAAAAAGCAAAAGGCGGGATACTCTTCATTGATGAAGCTTATGCACTTGCGAGAAAAAATGACGATTCAAAAGATTTCGGGAAAGAAGCCATCGAAATATTATTGAAAGAAATGAGTGACGGAGATGGCGATCTCGCCATTATTGTTGCCGGTTATCCCGAAGAAATGAGGAACTTCCTTGAATCGAACCCGGGGTTGAAATCGCGGTTCAACATGTATTATGATTTCCCGGATTACACTCCGCAGGACCTGATGAGGATCGCGGAATATTCGGCTGAGAAAAGATCCATCTTGTTCAGCCCTGATGCAAAAGATTTCCTTTATAAAAAACTGGTTGATTCATACCGTGACCGGGATAAATCTTTCGGAAACGCCCGATACGTGAATTCCCTCATTGATGAAAGCAAAATGAACATGGGACTGAGGTTAATGCAAAACACCAATCCGAATGAACTGAACAAGGAAGAACTTTCCACCATCAATGCCGAAGATATCACTAAAATTTTTGGTCAACAAACCAAGAGCGTTGCCGACATTCCTATCGATGAAGACCTGTTAAAATCAGCACTGAGTGCGCTCAACGCGATGATCGGTCTTGAAAAAATAAAGAACGAGATCAACGAACTCATCAAACTTTGCCGTTTTTACAAAGAGATCGGGAAAGATATCCGCCAGAGTTTTTCCCTGCATTCCGTTTTCATTGGAAATCCCGGAACGGGAAAAACAACAGTGGCACGTTTGCTTGCACAAATTTATAAAGCGCTCGGGATCATCGAACGCGGCAACCTGGTGGAATGCGACCGGCAGGCATTGGTGGGCGGGTATGTTGGACAAACAGCCATCAAGACCAATGATGTTCTCAACAAAGCAATGGGCGGCATTTTATTCATCGATGAAGCCTATTCACTTTCGGAAGGAGGAGAAAATGATTTCGGAAAGGAAGCCATCGAAACTATTTTGAAACGCATGGAAGATAACCGCGGTGATTTTATCGTGATCGTTGCCGGGTATACCGACAACATGAAAAATTTCCTTGAATCAAACCCGGGGTTGAGTTCCCGCTTCGACCGCGAATTCCGTTTCGAGGACTGCTCGGCACAGCAGCTTTACGAGATCGCCATAAAAATGTTTGCCAACAACAGCATCGAGCCTGAAGAAAAAGCAAAAGAGCATATCAAAATCTACATGAAATTTTTATTCGATACACGCACCAAATTTTTCGGAAACGCCCGCAACGTCCGTAAATTCGTTGAAGAGACCATTCAGTTTCAGCATCTTCGTTTGGCGCGGCTTGAACCTTCGGAACGAACTGCGGAGATGATCCATATTCTGAAATACGATGATGTCGAAAGTTTCAAAGCCGATTATTCTGCCGTCTCCACAAAACCTACCATCGGTTTCAAACAAAATAATTCGTGATCCTTTCTCCCTGATGAGTTACCGCAAATTTGCCGGGTTTCTTTTTTTCATCATTTCCGTACTTATAGCCAATCTCGCCACCAGCCTGATATCTCGAGGACTCATCAGTTGGCTGCATTTCATGCCACCTTTAAAAGCCACACTCATTGGAATGTCAATAATGACCGTGATACTGGTACCGGTTTATCAATACGTGAAATCTTTTTGTGAAATGATCACCGGTAAAATCTTTTCGGCAGGAAGAAATGCCGGGGGGAAATTCTTTGGTCTTTTATGGGCCTTCGCAGTTGCGTTCGGAGTACTTTTCGTCATTTACCTCCGCATTTGGTTCGGAGTAAATATCTGGGAATTTATTTAATCGGTTTGCAAAAGCTTCTTAATAACAGCGAGGAAATCCGACTTCATGATCGGTTTCTGAATATAATACGTGAACTTCACATCGCTCTGGTTATTGGGGTTTTCGTAACCGGTAAAAGCAACCACCGGAATGTGACTTAACTTCGGATTTGCTTTCACCATTTTTAAAAACTCGATCCCGCCTTTATCCGAATCACCCAGGAACAGGTCGGCAATGCAAAGGTCGAACGATTCCGAATTCATATGCTCCATTGCCTCTTCAATCGTGGATGTAAGAACAGAATCGAATTCATCGTTCAAATAAAGTTTTAACAGTTCCTGGTTGACACTGTCGTCTTCCAGCACGAGGATCTTCTTTTTCAATGTATTGGGTTTAAAGCGTGGCAAATATATACGAATTTTTAAAACCTCAATACTTTTAGGTTACAAAATTCGCGAAGCCCCTGAGAGCCTAATTCTCTTCCGTATCCCGATCTCTTTACTCCCCCGAAACCAAAGGCCGGATCAGACTTCACCATCCCGTTGATGAAAACAGTTCCACATTGCAATTGGGAAGCGATGGCTTTGCCTGATTCTAAATTTTTCGTCCAAATGGCCGCGCCAAGACCAAAAGAAGTATCGTTGGCAACCCTGATCGCATCTGCTATTTCCGAAAAAACAAAAATGGAAATCACCGGGCCGAATAATTCTTCGCGGTAAGCCGGTGACGATTTTGGAATATCGGTTAAAATAGTTGGCGGATAAAAAAATCCTTTCGATGTATTTTCCTTTTGCTGAAATAAAATTTTTGCTCCCTGCTTCACTGAGTCATCAACTTGTGTTCTTAATTTTTCCAACAGATCCTTGCGTGCCAGCGGGCCAATGTTGGTGTAAGATTCCATTGGATCACCCATTTTCAGATTAGCGGTTCCAGTAATCAATTTTTCTAAAAATTCACCGGCAATTTTTTCATGAAGAATAAATCGTTTTGCCCCGATGCAACTTTGCCCGTTGTTTTGAAAACGCGAAGTGATCGCATTTGAAATTGCCAGATCCAAATCAGCATCATCCAGCACAATAAAAGGATCGCTTCCTCCGAGTTCGAGTACCGATTTTTTGATTTGCTTAGCGGCATTTGAAGCTACGAGACTTCCGGCTTTTTCGCTTCCGGTGAGCGTGCACGCATGAATGCGATCATCGGCTATTATTTTTTCAACCTGGCCTTCGGTTGCAAAGATTGTTTGAACAACTCCCACCGGGAATCCTGCCTCCACGAAAATATTTTGCAAAGCCATTGAACATTGCGGTACATTAGGTGCGGGCTTTATCAGCATGGCGTTTCCCCCGATCACTACCGGCACCACACTTCGTGCTATTTGCCAATATGGAAAATTCCACGGAAAGATTCCGAGAACAATTCCCAATGGTTCATAGATCAGGTGAACTCCTTTTCCGTCTGCTGTTTTTGTGATCTCTGCCTCTAAAAAACGTTCCGCATTTGCTGCATAAAATTCGCAGCAGGCTGCACACTTCATCACTTCGGCTTTTGCTTCTACCAAAGTTTTTCCCATCTCGAGTGTGGCTATTTCTGCAAGTTTCGAAACATTCTTTTTTAAAAGAACGGCAAGATTTAAAAATAATTTAGCACGTCCGCTGACCGGAATATTTTTCCATGACTTTTGCGCTTGATAAGTGATTTCCAAAACTTCGTCAAGCCGCTTGTCGCTTATGGTTTCAAACGAAGCAAACTGTTTTTCAGTAAAGGGATTTATGGAGAGAAATAAATTCATGCGTATTGAATCATGAATATTGAACAAGCCTGCCTGCCGGTAGGCAGGGAATCTCGAATGATGAATTCATTCTAACTAAATATTTCTAAACTCATTATTCACTGTTCGATATTCGTTATTCATTTTTTTATTTCATTTATAATTTCTTCAATGGTTTTTTCTACTTGAATTCCGGAATTCAAATCTTTAAGCACCAGCTTCCCGCTTTGCATTTCATTATCACCAATGATGCAGGCGAACGGAATTTTTTTATCATTCGCATAATCGAGTTGCTTTTTCATTTTGACTGCTGCCGGATAAATTTCGGAAGCAATTCCCGCATCACGTACTTTTTTCAACAAAGGCAACGCAAAATTTATGGCCTTGTCATCGAAGCAACAGAACAAGATTTTTGTAGTGAATTGGTTCAACGTTGGAGGAAACAATTTCAACTCTTCCATCACATCATAGATCCGGTCGACACCAAATGAGATCCCGACACCGGAAACATTCGGCAAACCAAAAATCCCGGTAAGGTTGTCGTAACGGCCGCCACCGCCAATGCTTGATTGAAGAGCTCCATTATTTTCTACAACGACTTCCCAAACAGTTCCAGTATAATAACTTAAACCACGTGCGAGATTTCCATAAATCTCAATCGAATCTTCATTTGGCTTGAAGTATTTTAAAACATTTCTTAATTCTTCTACTCCTTCTTTCCCTATAATCGAAGTAGGATTTATTCTTGAAAACAAATCTTCTAATCTATCAAGTTGTTCTTCCCATTTCTTATAATTCTGTTGGATTCCTTCTGAAAAATATGATAGCTCAACTTTATCAAAATGTTGTCTATTTTGATCATTGGTGAATCCATTTTTTTCTAACTCGGTTATAACTCCAGCATACCCAATTTTATCAATCTTATCAATAATTGGCACAAATTCATTAAATCTGTTTAGACAATTAAAGTATTCAGCCATCCCTTCTAAAATCTTTCGATGATTTATTTTTACTTTTACTTTTATATTTAACTGTTTAAAAACTTCTAAGTAAATATTTGTTAGATCCACCTCATTCAGCAAACTATCACTCCCCACCACATCGGCATCACATTGCCAGAACTCACGGTACCGGCCTTTCTGCGGACGGTCGGCACGCCAAACGGGTTGCATCTGGTAACGCCTGAATGGAAAAGTGATTTCATTTTGATGCATCACCACGTAACGCGCAAACGGAACGGTGAGATCATAACGCAAACCTTTTTCGGAAATGAATGGCGTGGCTGCTTTATGATCCAGGTCAGATAGTTTACCGGAATAAGAGGGAAGAAATGTTTTGTCCCTTTCTTCATGAGCAAGTCCCTTATCGTTTTCTTCTTTCAGTTCTTTTAAATAATCACCGGAATTCAAAACTTTAAAAAGTAACTGATCGCCTTCATCACCGTATTTTCCCTGGAGCGTGGTAAGGTTCTCCATCGTTGGTGTTTCAATAGGCATGAAACCGTATTTGATAAAAACCTTTTCGATGGTGTTTAAAATATATTTCCGTTTCGCAACCTCTTCGGGTCCGAAATCGCGTGTGCCTTTGGGAATGGATGGTTTTTGTATTGCCATAATGATCGGAGCGAAAATAAGGGAATAATTTCAATTCGATACTCGATTCTCGATTCTGGATACTTGATTCACAATACCTGACAACAGAAACTTTAGTGAAGGGTGGTTGGGTACCCGATGATGGCTGGATGCCTGACAATTAAACCATTTATTACCACACCGCTCCTATTGGTAAATCCCTAATTTTAATTTTAACAAATGAAATCCTTACCTTTGTATTGAAATAAATGATTCGTTTCTCCAAAATATCCAATCTCGCTGCTGCAACTGCATTGCTCTTTGTAATGAAAATGTTTTTCTTCAGCGCGTATTTTGTTTTTGCCGGAACCGAAAATATCCCTAAGAATATTTATGAGTATTCGCACATTCAATACTCGTCTTGTGAAAAATTGAAGCGAAACCGGGAACTGAACTTAGATGAGTGGCTCAAAGCAAATGAGCAGATCGAATTGGTCAAATTGTTTCCTGGAGATAATTCTTACGACTCACCAAATTATCTTTCTCCCTGTTTTTTATCATTCGCCAACGTAATTAATACCTTCAACTCAGGAAATCTTACCCGTCCAGAAAATATAACAGCTCTCCTGAATAACCGCACATTCCTGCGATACCACAAGCTCATTTTATAGAATTTTCTTCGTTATTTTTGTTCAAGAAAAATGCTTCTGACCCGGCATTTTCATTTCTTCCTACATAAATATTTTTAAAATGAATTTAAAAAGAACAATCATCCCGGCAGTCGTTTCAACCTGCTGTTTGCATTTTGCAACGGCTCAAAAAAATACGTCCATCACTTTGCAGCAGGCATTGCAAATGGCGGAAAGCAATTACCCGGGAATCAAAGCAAAACAGGCACAACTGAGCGGCAGTATGGCAAGAATCAGTTCCGCAAAAACGGATTACCTGCCGGAGTTCACCGTAATGGATCAATACCTGTATTCGACCAATAACGGTATGAACGGCACTTATTATTCCGAAGCCGGTTTGGCAATCCCGACATCAGGCGGAGTTCGAAAAGATAATTTGTACCAGCCGGTGTGGGGCAGCTTCACCACGCTTTTTGTGGACTGGAAATTTTTTACTTTCGGAAAAGTGAGAGCCGGTGTGAATTTCAGCAAACAGGAAATGAACCAGGCCAATGCCGATTATCAAAATGAGGTTTTTCAGCATAAGATAAAAGTGGCCGACACTTATTATTTACTGCTGATGGCGGAAAAATTAACTTCCGTACAGGAGGAAAACCTGAAACGGGCTGATGAATTCCGCAAAGCAGTGAATGCTTACGCACAAAGCGGTTTACGACCGGGTGCCGATTCATCATACACCAATGCCGAATATGCAAAAGCCCGGATCAGTCTGACGCAAAGCAGGCAATATGAAAAATCTTTGCGTTATAAATTATCGGAGTTGATCGGAAACTCAACCGGGAATATTTCTGCAGATACCCTGGATGCTTTCAGCAAAATTCCGGCAAATACTTTAATTGATTCGACAAAAATAAATTCTCATCCGTTGTTAAAACTTTACCAAACCGAAATTGAACTGAGCCGGATCCGGACTCAAATCATCCAGCGCTCCTTTTATCCGAATCTTTCACTGATTGGTGCCGGCTGGGCGAGAGGTTCGGGAATTTCCAATTCGGATAATTCATACAATACCGATATGGCAAGCGGGATCCCTTACCAAACCTATAATTACATGGCAGGAGTTTCTTTCAGGTGGAATCTGCTGAATTACGCAAAGGTTCATTATGATACTGAATTTGAAAGGTGGCAAACACAACGTTTTCAATATTTGTATGATGAACAATCTCTCATAATAAAAAGACAGATCGATGATGCAGAAATGCAATTCAGTACGGCTCTCGAACAAGCACAACTTGCACCCGTGCAATTAACTTCTGCAAAAGATTCATATAACCAGGCAGAAGCAAGATATAAAAGCGGGCTGGCAAGTTTTCCCGAACTCACTCAAAGTTATTATATCCTCAACCGTGCCGAAACCGACATGGCTGTTGCTTACAGCAATGCGTGGCGTGCCCTTATTTTAAAGGCAGCAGCAGCCGGTGATATCAATATGATCATTAACAATAAATAATTATTATTAAAAAACATTCATGGATAAATTAATAAAAGGAGCGCTTCAAAAACCGATCACCATCATCGTGCTGGTTACGGGGCTGCTCTTCTTTGCCATACTTTCGGTACGAAATATCACGATAGATATTTTTCCAAAACTTGATTTGCCGACCATTTATGTAGCTCAACCTTATGGTGGAATGTCGCCACAGCAAATGGAAGGATTTATCGCAACAAGGTACCAGGATCAGTTCTTATATGTTTCCGGAATAAAAAATATTGAAGTGAAAGCCATCCAGGGTTTGGCTTTGCTGAAATTAAGTTTTTACCCCGGAACAGATATGGCGCAGGCAGCCGCAGAAGTTTCCGTTCAGGTGAGCCGGGCGCGGGCGCAAATGCCGTCATCCACTTTGCCACCCATTGTTGTTCGCTTTGATGCGTCATCTCTTCCCGTAGGGCAGTTGGTTTTTAAAAGTGAGAATCGCTCACTGAATGAAATGCAGGATCTCGCGTCAACAAAAATTCGCCCGCTGTTCGCTGCAATTCCCGGTGTTTCTTCTCCCCCGCCATTCGGAGGAAATGCACGAACGGTAGTGATAAAGGTTAACCCGGATCTTTTGCGGAGCTATAACATCACACCCGATGAAGTGGTGAAAGCGCTGGCGGATAATAACAACATCACACCGGCAGGAAATGTCCGCATCGGTGACATCATGTACATCACTCCTACCAACTCGGTGTTGGAAAAAGTAAAAGAGTTCGAAGATATCCCGATCATAACCGGGCAGGGACCAACGGTGTTCATGCGCGATGTGGCAAGTATTGAAGATGCAGCCGATGTGACAACAGGTTATGCCTTGGTGAACGGGAAACGCGCGGTGTATATTCCGGTAACAAAACGTGCCGAAGCATCCACCTGGGATGTAGTAAAAGGTGTAAAAGCAAAATTGCAGGAGATGCAAAACCTGTTGCCCGATGATGTAAAAATTTCTTATGAGTTCGATCAATCGGTTTACGTGATCAATGCGGTAAAAAGTTTGGTCACTGAAGGAACGTTGGGAGCAATACTTACCGGCTTGATGGTATTGATCTTTTTGGGTGACAGAAGAAGCGCGCTGATCGTGATCATAACTATTCCGCTTTCTATTTTGATCGGGGTTTTGTTTTTATCGCTTGCCGGGCAAACCGTAAATATCATGACGTTAAGCGGCCTTGCACTTGCCATCGGAATATTGGTTGATATGGCAACGGTCACCATCGAAAACATTCACCAGCATTTGGAAATGGGAAAATCGAAAGCGCAGGCGATACTTGATGCCTGCCGCGAAATAGCCTTTCCAGAATTGCTGATTTTGTTTTGTATTCTGGCAGTGTTCGCGCCATCATTTTTGATGACAGGAATTCCAAAATCCATGTTCCTTCCGTTATCGCTTTCGGTTGGATTTTCAATGATCGCTGCATTTTTTATCGCACAAACCCTGGTGCCGATACTTGCCAACTGGTTTTTGAAAACAGATAAATTTAAGCAACATCATGCTCACGCAACATTAGCATTGGACAAAGCTGAACTCACACAAATAAAAGAAGAATCAGAACACCCGGAAGCGAAAGGAAAATTCGAAATTTTTAAAGAAGCCTTTTTAAATCTTCTTCAAAAATTAATGAAGAAAAGCAAAGTGGTGATCACTTCCTATGTGGTGATCTGTTTTGGATTGATCGCACTTTTTTTCCTGTTTATAGGAAAAGATATTCTGCCCCGCACGAATACCGGGCAGTTTCAGCTTCGCATCAAAGCAATTGACGGAACGCGCATTGAACGAACCGAAGATAAATTGTTACAGGTTTTAAAAATAATTGACAGAACCGTTGGCGGAAAAGAGAATGTGGCAATTTCATCCGCTTACATCGGGTTGCAGCCTTCATCTTACGCCACCAGTAATATTTTGGTTTTTAACAGCGGCCCGCATGAAGCGGTGTTGCAGGTAAATCTCTCAGAAGATTACAAAGTGAAAATGGATGACCTGAAAGAAAGATTGCGCGTGCAGATCAAAAAAGAAATTCCTGATCTGAGAATTTCATTTGAGCCGATCGAACTCACCGATAAAATAATGAGCCAGGGTTCGCCAACCCCAATCGAAATAATTGTTGCCGGGAAAAATTTACAGGAATCAAAAATCTTCGCGGAAAAGATCCTGGATAAAATGAAACAAATTTCTTACCTCCGCGATGTGCAGATCGCACAGCCCATTTCTTACCCTGTGATCAATATAAATGTCGATCGCGAAAGAGCAGGACAATTAGGTTTGAATGCAACCGAAATTTCGAGGTCACTTACTGCGGCCACTTCATCAAGCCGTTTTACGGAAAAGAATTTCTGGCTGGATGAAAGCAACGGATACGCCTACCAGGTGCAGGTTGAAGTGCCGGAACACCTGATGCAAAGTATAAACGACATGATGGAAATTCCGCTGATGAAAGGAAAGTCACGGCCAATTCTTGCAGACATTGCCACACTTAAAATTGATACCATCATTGCTGAATACGATCGTAGCGGGCCAAGACGACTGATCACAGTCACTGCAAATATTTTCAATAAAGACCTTGGTTCGGCAGCGGTGGATGTTCAAAAAGCAATTGAATCTGTCGGAACTCCGCCAAAAGGTTTGACGGTTGAGTTGAAAGGTTTGGTGAAATTGTTAACCGAAACTTTAGACAGCTTGCAATCCGGGTTATTGCTTGCCATCATCGTGATATTTTTATTGCTCACGGCAAATTTCCAATCGTTCAAACTTTCATTTGTCGTGTTATCGACCATTCCGGCAGTTCTTACAGGAAGCCTCATTGCACTTTTAATAACCGGTTCAACCCTCAATTTGCAATCGTACATGGGAATCATCATGAGTGTTGGCGTGTCGGTTGCAAACGCCATTTTATTAATTACAAATGCAGAACAAATCCGTTTGACCACCAATGATTCTTCACTTGCGGCTTTTCGTGCAGCGGGTTCCAGGTTGCGCCCGATATTGATGACAAGTTTAGCCATGATCGTGGGAATGATACCGATGGCATCGGGTTTGGGAGAAGCCGGAGATCAAACAGCTCCATTGGGCCGTGCGGTTATAGGAGGATTATTCGCCTCCACATTTGCTGCGCTTTTAATTTTACCGATGATATTTGCAGCAGTACAGAAAAATTCAGCAGTTCAATCCGGTTCATTAGATCCGGAAGACACAAACAGTAAATTTTTTCCCGAAGGGATAGCTAACTAAAAAATAATCCATCATAAAAATGAAAAAATATTTCCAACAACCCATTTTCATCGTCATCCTTTTATTTATTTTAAGTTCATGCGGTTCGCATAAAAATGAAAAACCGGAAGAAAATAATTCCGCAAATAACTTAGTAATGATTTATAAGATCGAACACGATACCATTGTTCAGAACGTGCGTCTGCCAGGGGAATTGAAGGCTTTCGAGGAAGTGGATATTTATGCTAAGCTCAGCAGTTTTGTAAAAGAAATTCCTGTTGACCGAGGTTCAAAAGTAAAAAAAGGAGAAGTGCTTGCCGTTCTTGATGCCCCCGAATTGCAATCGCAGTTAGCTGAAGCCGCTTCAAAATTAAGTGCAAAGGAAGCCGCTTACCGTGCAAGCCGTTCCACTTACAAACGGTTGCTTGATGCTTCCAAAACTCCTGGAGCTGTTTCTCCAAATGATCTCGAAACTACTTTATCAAAAATGCAATCCGATAGTGGTGAATGGAATTCTGCCATGTCAAATTACAAAGCGGTAAAAAGTTTGGAAAATTATTTAACCATTACAGCACCGTTCGAAGGAATAATAACTGAGCGAAATGTTCATCCCGGGGCGTTTGTGGGACCTTCGGGAAAAGGTTCGGAACAACCGCTGTTAAAACTTGCTCAGCAGGATAAACTTCGTTTGGTAGTTGCAGTTCCCGAAATTTATTCAAGTGAAATAAAACAAAACAGCAAAATAAATTTTTCGGTGAATGCAATCCAGGGAAAAATATTTACCGCAAATGTGAGTCGTATTTCCGGAGGACTTGAACAAAAGATCCGCTCGGAAATGATCGAGATGGATGTGGAGAATACTTCCCACGAGTTGTTGCCGGGCATGTATGCGCATGTGGAGATCAAACTTTCCAACGATGCGCGTTCATGGGTGATACCTAAATCTGCATTGGTTTCATCCACGGAAAAACTTTTTGTGATAAAAGTGGTGAATGGAAAAGCAATTCGAATTGAAGTAAGCAAAGGAAATGAAACAGCAGACAAAGTTGAGGTGTTCGGTAATTTATCTGTTGGGGATATTATCGTTAGCGAAGCATCCGAAAGTATAAAAGAAGGACAAGCGGTAAATTATAAATAAAATGTTATGAGAAAAATTCTTGTTGCAGTTGACCATGGCACGTTAGCGGAAAAGATCATCGTCAACGCTGAAAACTTAAGAAGATCAATTAACGGAGAATGTGCGATCATAAGTGTAACAGATGTGACCATTGATCTCTCGGAGTCCGGTTATACACCCATCGAACTCGTCAGGTTGGACAAAGAAGAAAGGAAAAGATTCATCCATCATTTGCTTGAAGAAAACAATATCGAATGCGGACAACTTTTTTTTGAAAGCGGGAAACCGAAACAGATCATATTAGATGTCGCCTATAATTGGGGAGCCGATATCCTTGTTATCGGTACTCATGGAAGAAAGGGAATTGAACACTTGCTGATGGGAAGTTGTGCAGAATACATCATCAGGCATTCTGAAATTCCCGTATTGGTCATCACTTCTAAACATAAATAATATGAACTGGATCGGATTTATCATTCTCGGCATTTGTGCCGGCTTATTAAGCGGCTTAATTGGAATTGGCGGGGGAATCATCATTGTTCCCGCATTGGTACTTCTCTTTGGATTTTCGCAGCAAATGGCGCAGGGAACCACGCTTGTAACCATGATCCCTCCCATCGGGATCCTCGCGGCTTACGTGTATTACCAAAACGGGCAGGTGGATCTGAAAACAGCATTATTCATTGCGGTGGGATTTCTTGCCGGTGGATTTCTCGGAGCCAAAATAGCAGTGAACCTTGATAAATCAATTCTTGAAAAAGTATTTGCAGTGGTATTGGTATTCATCGGGATAAAAATGTTTTTTAAGACGTAAAATTTCACTGAAAGCTACTATACAGGCAATACTTCTCAAAGCTTAAAGACGATCAAGCACTGAAAGTAAAATAGGAATAAGAGGAATACTAAAACCTTTTAGCGTTTTGGTTTCTTTTTTGTCAACTGTTTTGGAAGTCCAACCGTACGTAATATCTCGTTCGCCTTGTCTACTTTATCCTGAAAAAGTGGAATGGTCAAAAACTTTTCTAGAGAATTGTCAATACGAACAATTGGTACTTTACTTTTATTCAGTTGCTTGATGTTCACGGAGCAAATTTAACGCTTTTTTTTCTTTTCGCAAGGAACGCTCCATATTCCGTTTCTTTTTTAAAATTTTCCCATTCATCATTGCGAAGTCCATATACTAAAAAGTCCTTTTGAATTTCGTTGAAATATTTTGTTATCCCCATCCGATATAGTCTTGTTCTTGCTTTGGTGCTGCCGGTTGCCAGAACAAAAGCGTCATTATGTTTGTCGGTGAACGCGTAAAGTGTTGCCACAACCGTTGCCAGCACTTTTTCGCTATCACTGTTATTTGAAATTACTGTGTCATTGATCTCGCCAGTATTTTGGTCTTTGTCTCCAAATGCAAGGTTGAAAAGTCCTTTCAAATTGGTTTCACTGAATTTCACGAGTTTCGGAATTTGTCCTTTCGATCCTTCACTGATGAATTCAAATACCATCAAGGATTTTTCTGCTTTGAGTTGGTAACGTGGTAATTTCATTATTGTATCATTAAAATTTTAAGCAAAATAAATTTTCTTTCTCAGGTTAACTAACAAGAGTTGCACCCTCTTCGGTTTTCGCACAAAACATGTTCACTGTTTCAGTTCAACTGTTTTTTAATTCTAATAAGAAATATTAAAAACAAAGCCATCAAAAGTATAGCTCCCACGTATCCTTCATCTCCAAACAATACATCTGTTTTTGATTTTGTTTCCATAATTGAGCCGAAATAATTATTGCCGAAATGAAGTCCAAGCGGAATCCAGATCGTTTTATAATAAAAATACAAAATCGTCAGCAATGCCCCGGCAAAAAATAAGGCCGGACCAATTTTAATCAGATCCATTTTAGGATTTAAAGCATGAGCCAACATAAATAAAAATCCTATTATGATTGAAATATTAATTGGAGATAAATGCCTGTTGCAATAGTTCAGGAAAATTCCCCTGAACCATAATTCTTCCCAACCGATTATTACAAATGTCAATGCAATTGAGCTAACAGATAAATCAGGCTTGAAAGTGATTTCCGAAAAAGATAGTTGTTTTGTGAGCAGTCCAATAAGTGTTGGGCTTATGGCAATTATTCCGCCACATATAATTCCAACCGGGAAATAATAAATTTTTCTTACCGACCAGAATTCCCTGATCTCATTCTTTAATTTGAATAAATAAGACTGTGCGAGGTTAAGAAAAAGAAAAGCGATAAAAACTAAAATCGAAGTATTCAACCAAACCGGTAATTTTAACTGCTGAACACAGGCAACAATTACAAGACCGGTAATTAAGTGCGCGGCAATTACCAAATAACTTTTTACTGTTTTATTCAACTCTGTCGATATTATTTTTTAAATACTTGAAAAGAAACTTATCTGAAAACGAAGATATATTTTTAATGTACTGTGCATCAAAAATAATTTTCTACTCTACCTTTGTTCCATAGGAACAAAAGCTTGGTAAAGATAATCACCTTTTAAACTTTTGCACCATCGGGGCAAATCAAACGAATAATCATGATTACCACTTTCACAAATATGTCAGATTTTTTGCGCGGTCACTTTCATCGAGTCGGAGAAATCACGGCTCAAAAGTTCTTAGAGTTTAGCGGCTTGACCCCTTCCAAAAATCCAAAAAAGTTAACTCATGAAGAAATTGTCAAACTAACTCAGAATCTAAAAAGATTCAAGGATTTTCTCCCTCCAGATGCAAGTTGCCTTTCTCCCTTAGGAGAGGACTTGCTAAGAGC
>JBIOHI010000024.1:0-15036 GCA_044448845.1 Bacteroidia bacterium | reverse complement strand
AGTATATTTTTAAAAGTTATTCAAAATAGCCTGCCAACCTCCCCGCTGCATTTCAACCGGGTTTTGGCTTTCAGCTTCAAAAGATTCAACGACTTTTGTTTTTCCGTTTTCATTTGCAAAAGAAATTTTTACTTTTCTTCCATCGCCAATTGTATAAGCGATCATTTCATTTTGTTTTACGTCATCGTAAATTCCGCCAAAATCAAAACCAAAACTGCCGTCTTTTGCTTCCATTCGTGAAAGAAATTTACCGCCAATGCGCAGATCATTTTCTGCCCGGGGGGTGTGCCAGTCATCTGAGGCATTATTCCATTTGGTGATATGTTCTGGGGCAGTCCAGAATTTCCACACCTTTTCAATTGGAGCATTGATGACGGCTTCTATTGTAATTAAAGTTTTTGTATTGTCCATATTATTAATTTTATTTTGCAGTACAATTTAACATCCACTGAACTCCGAACTTATCAGTGCAACTTCCGTAATAAGCTCCCCAGAACATTTCCTGGAGTTCCATTGTTATCTTTCCTCCCGCTGATAATGCGTCAAATAATTTTTTGGTTTCGGCCCTGGTATCAGGTTCGAGACTTATGTGAACATTGTTTCCGAAGTTAACATGGAATCCCATTGATTCAGGGGCATCAGTTCCCATCAGAACGTGTCCGCCCGGAAGCGGTAATTCAATGTGCATGATGAGATCTTTATCTTCTTCGGCAAACGGAGGCATGCCATCTGTTAAAGGCACATCTTTGAAACGGCCTATGCCTCCTCCGGAGAATTGTCCGCCAAAAACGGATCTGTAAAAATTAAATGCCTCCTCGGTGTTACGGGAAAAATTAAGATAAGTGCTTACTCGTGCCATAATATATTTTTAGATTTAGGGTTAGTTTTTAATTAACAAATTTCAGTTCAATTTGTTTTCGTTGGATACACAAAACCGGTTTCAGTTTCATTGGTTTTAACAGGCCTTACCTCAATGCTTGCCGAAGGTACATATTCAAATTCGGGATTTTCTTTTGCAATCTTGACGGCATCTTCCATATCGTTTGCCCGGATATGATAATAACCAACCTGGACTTCTACGTCACCGGAAATATCTTTTTGAGTCCACTCCTTATTCGACTTGGAGATAACAATGCCTTCGCGGATCAACGGCTGGGCAGCAATTAATTTATTCTGACTTTTTAATCTGCCAATATAAACTTCGCATTTTTTTATGAATAAAAGATGTTCATCTGGAGTCAATGATTTCTTCGCATCTTTTTCATTTCGGATATAAAACATGAATTCTTTCATAATTAAATTTATTTGTATTTTGAACGAATAATTATTTGCCCTCTTTTTTCTTTTTCAGAATGGATTTTTTTTGAAGTTTATCCAGGTTTTCTTTCACTCTGAATTTTACAATTTTAGTGACCAATGCCACCGGAAGTGGTTTATCGTTTGGAAACTGAACGGAGCCTTTTGCCCATTTGTATTTTGAAATTTCTTTTTTGAAATTTTCTATGCCGGATGCTCCGGGATAAAAACCGATGTGATTTTTATGACCGGCAAACCAGGCGATCATTCCATGAAATTTATAGGCAGGCATCTGGTAGCTGATCACTTCTTCCGCATCAGGCGCTGCTTTCCGAATGGCTGAACGGATTTGTTCCAGAAGTTCCTTGATTTCTTTTGGGAAATCTGCGATATAATTATCAACGGGGTCAATTTTTTTAATGCTCATGACTCAAAGATATTTTTTCAGCCATTCTCTTGCAAGTTTTTCATCCGAAAAAGATTTCATCGGGATTGGAGGAGGTTTTAATTTAAAAAGAAGTTTCATGATGAGTTGCGCAAGGCCCGGTTTCGAAACCATTGCCATGGCTTTATAAACTTCGGGCAATTGTTCCGATGAAAATTTTCGCGTCTCTTTGTCGGGGACAGGTGAGTTAACAAGATATATGAGCAAAGGAACTTTTTTATTGCCGGTAATACTTTTTACCAAAGTGATATTTTCGGAAATATTTTTTACGGTGCGAAGAATACTTTTAGAATAGGAGTATAAAATTCCTTCGCTGTCGAGATAATAATCCGCTATCTCGCCTTTGATAAGCGGTTCGTGGTTCGATAATGTCATGGTAGGTACAAACTTAAATAAAAACCCGGTCTGTGAAAAATGGGAGAGCGGGTTTGGTTAACAAAAATCATAAACGGAGTTGACTCAGGTCAAGATTGGAACCTTCGGATAAAAGTATTTTTGTAATCTAATCTTATAACCATGGAAAATTTAAAAGACAAAACAATAGGTCAGATCGTTGCCGAAGATTTCAGGACATCAGATGTTTTCCGCAGCCACGGAATTGATTTCTGCTGCGGAGGAAAAAAATCCTTGCAGAAAGCGTGTGAAGAGCACCAGGTGGATATGAATGTTCTGGAAAATGAACTGAAGATCATTGCGGAAGTTTCCGTTCGATCTCACGATTACGATTCGTGGGAGCTGGATTTTCTTACAGATTACATCATCAACACGCATCACAAATACGTGGAAAAAGAAACCATGCTTATTTATGAATACGCCAAAAAAGTTGCCTCCGTTCATGGCGATCGTCATCCCGAGATGGTAGAAGTTTCGGAACTGTTTTTTGATCTTGCCCAGGAACTTATTGCTCACATGCGCAAGGAAGAAATGATCCTGTTTCCTTACATCAAGCAATTGTCGAAGTCGAAGCAGGAAAATGCAGCCTTCATTCCTCCGCCTTTCGGGAGTGCCGAAAACCCGGTGAATATGATGATGCACGAACATGAAGTAGCAGGTGAATTGTTGAAAAAAATAAACGAACTCACCCGGCAGTACACTCCTCCGGCTGATGCCTGCAATACTTTCAGGGTGTTGTTGGGAAAGTTGAATGAATATGAGAACGACCTTCACACGCACATTCATCTCGAGAACAATATTTTGTTTCCGAAAACACTGGAACTCGAGAAACAAATGGAGTTGGTGGGTTAGTCTTCAATATTTGCAGACTCTTCGAGGCGGTGCATATCGAGGATCAGAATTTTCTTTTTCAGCAGGTCAAGGATCCTGGATTCCTGGAATTCTTTCAGATTTCGCACCACGGTTTCTACCGCCATCCCGGTAAGGTTGGCTATTTCTTCACGTGATAATTCCACTTTGATCGAACCATCTTTATCCATCCCGAATGTTTCTTTCATAATTAGCAAAGCTTCGGCAAGCCGCTCCGATGCCGGTTTCTGCTGCATGTCCATACTTCGTTTCTCCGCATATTTGAGATCCTGTGCAAGGTGAGTCATCAGGTTTTTTGAAAGCTGCGCATTCTTTTCGATGAGGTTCCACAAACGTTCTTTAGGAATGAAACAAACCCAGGAATCTTCCAGTGTGATGGCCGAAGCCGAATAACTTTCACCCACGATCAGCGAACGGTAACCGATGATATCGGCATCTTTTACCAAACGCACGATCTGCTCTTTCCCATCTCTCCCGATCACAACCATCTTTGCCTTTCCCTTGTGAATGCAATAGAGTCCGTGGGAAGGATTATTCTGCGAAAAAATGATCTGGCCCTTTTTTACAAGGTTTGAATTTTTATAGTTGTTCAGTTCATGAAGATCGGCACGGGTTAATGAACCAAAAACAGAAAGTGCCAGCGACTGGCAGTTCACACAATCCGTAATTTCATTTCTGACATCCATAATTCACAGTTTTAATTTTCAAATTAACAATTCCACCGCTATTATACCAAACACACTTCTATTTAAGAAATACGAATCTTTACGAATGGATTAAGGGGCAGATATTCGTAAATTAGCATTGATTCGTATTTCGTAAAGTTTTTATTCTGGTTTCGTCCCCACAAAATCTTTCAGGTAAAACGGTTCGAAATAAGCCACGTCCTCAAAATCATTCTTGCTGAAACTACGGTAAGCCGCTTCTGCCATGTATTTAGCGTGACATTTTATCCCATCAACAAAAATTGCATTTGCATGCGGAATCATTTTTTTGCATTTCGAAGAACCTTCGCCAAAAAAATAAACAGTTCCTTTTTCCAAAAACTCCTGAAATGAAATTTCATCAATTATTTCAGCTTTCGTATCTCGCACCACCTTCATATTTTCATCAAACACTTTGCAGTAAACTTCCATGCGCCTGGCATCGAGCATAGGAATGAAATAGTTTGAAGTTTGTCCAACTTCGTTAAAACTTCGTTGGATAAATGGTTTGAAGTTTGTTGTTGAAATAAAATGGTTTGCGAGGGAATCCAGTGTTTCGACCCCGATCAGCGGAATGTCGAGTGCATAACACAAACCTTTGGCAGTGCTCACTCCCACGCGCAATCCGGTGTAGCTTCCGGGCCCTTTGCTAACCGCTATTGCTCCCAGGTCATTCATTCCAACACCTGAAATTCTCAATACCTCATCAATGAGAATTGTAAGCTGTCCTGCATGGGCATTGGTCTCCTTCAACTCGATAGTGGCAACAAGCTGTTCGTTATTGAGCAGGGCAACCGAACAGATCCCGGTGGCGGATTCAATGCAAAGTATGTATGCCATGGGGCAAACATAGAAAGTATTCCGGTTTATGAAAAGCCGCGTTTCAATAAAATTTTTCGCCAGTATAAAACAATTTTTATTTTATTGGCAGATTGAAGAGTTTTGATAAATTCGCGACTAACAAAATGTCGAAACGCTGGCTTAGTAAAATAGAATCCGAAAAAGATACGGTCGAAAAACTTTCTGCCGCGTTGAACGTGAATAAAGTTCTCACGGGAATACTGGTCCAGCGGAGTATTGATTCTTTCGAAAGTGCCAAGAAATTCTTCCGCCCTCAATATTCCGATTTTCATGATCCGTTTCTCATGCTGGGTATGCAAAAGGCAATCGACCGCATAGACAGCGCCATTGCGGGTGGTGAAAAAATTCTGGTGTATGGCGATTATGATGTGGACGGTACCACGTCCGTAGCTCTTGTTTATTCGTTCTTTTCGCAACGGTACGACAACATGGATTTTTATATTCCTGACCGGTATAGCGAAGGTTACGGTATTTCAACAAAAGGAATTGACTGGGCTGCTGAGCATCAGTTTTCATTAGTGATCGCGCTCGATTGCGGCATTAAAGCCGTGGAGATCGTGAAATACGCGAAGGGGAAGAATATTGATTTCATCATTTGCGATCACCATCTACCGGGAGAATATCTGCCTGAAGCGGTTGCGATCTTAAATCCAAAACAAAAAGAATGTTCCTATCCTTTCAAGGAATTGTCAGGATGCGGGATTGGTTTCAAACTCATACAGGCGTACGCGCAAAGTCACGGGATCGATTTTAAAGAAGTGGAAAGTTACATGGATCTCACGGCCTGCAGCATTGCTTCCGACCTCGTTCCGATACTTGATGAGAACCGGATCATGACCTATTTTGGTTTAAAAAAACTTAAGGATAATCCGAACCGTGGATTGAAGGCATTGCTTGCCACTTACGCTCCGAAACCTGAATGGACAGTGAATGATATTGTTTTTTTTATCGGCCCGAGGATCAATGCTGCGGGTAGAATTGCTGATGCAAAAGATTCCGTTCACCTGATGATCTCCAAAAATGCAGAAAAAGCTACGGAGATCGCTGAACTCGTGAATCAACACAACACCGACAGAAGAAATTTCGATAAAGATATCACTGAAAAAGCGTTTGAAATGATCGAACGTGATCCTCATTTTTGTGAGCGCAGATCCACCGTTCTTTTTCATAACGAATGGCACAAAGGTGTTATTGGTATAGTGGCTTCGCGATTGATCGAAAAATATTACCGCCCGACTATTGTTCTGACTGAATCAAATGGAATGGCTACCGGCTCGGCCCGTTCCGTGGAAGGATTTGATTTGTATAACGCGATCGAACAATGTGCTGATCTGCTGGAGCAATATGGCGGACACACTCACGCGGCAGGACTCACTTTAAAATTAGAGAATGTTCAGAAGTTCGCTGATAAATTTGAATCGGTTGTAACCAAAGATATTGTGATGCGGAGCATGACTCCCGAAATTGAATTCGACACTGAAATTGCATTGCGTGCCATCTCCCCAAAATTTTTCAGCGTGCTCAAACAATTCGCACCCTTCGGCCCGGGTAATATGAATCCCATTTTCATGAGTAAAAACGTGTGGGATGTGGGCGATGTGACGATCGTTGGGAACAACCATTTAAAAATGAGTATCACCCAGGAAGAAGGCGGAAGAATATTTAAAGCCATAGGTTTTGGGCTTGGGGAACATTATGAAAAAGTGGCGCAGGGAATTTCATTCGACATGTGTTACACCATCGAAGAAAATCATTTCAACGGGCACGTGAACCTGCAACTGAATATTAAAGATATCCTTTTCAGAAGTTAAGAACACCTTAATCTTCCGCCTGTCTTAAAAGTTTTCATGAAATGTTCCTCATCGAGGCTGCTGATCATCACACCGCCTTTAGTGGAAGCATGAACGAATTTTTTTTCGGAAAGATAAATTCCCACGTGATCAATTTTCTTCCCGGTCATTTTAAAAAAAACGAGGTCGCCTTCTTTTAACCGGTCTTTATTTATTTTTTTTATTTTCCCATAAAGTTCTTTAGTGCTTCGCGGAGTGTTACACCGGTAAACTTCCTTGAATATCTCGTTCACTAAGCAGGAGCAGTCAATTCCATGATGATCGCATGCACCAAGTTTATATTTCACTCCGTACCATTTGTCGATGGATGCGTACAAATTCAAATTGGATTCACGGTCGAGTGCGATTCCGAATTTTTTGGAGTAGTATTCTTTTTTTTCGGAAGTGCTAAGGTTGCCGGTATTCCTCGACACCGCACTTTTTTTTATATGGCAGGAACTGACAAAAAGAAGAATGAAAACAGGGAAAGCGAAACGATGGAAGATTTTCACGGGACAAAATTAAAGTTCTTTGAGAATTTGAAATCAACATTTGAACACAAGTGAAGACAATTCTCAAACGATCGGTTTGAATTGCTCGAATGCCTGCAGGCAATTATTGCAGTAATGCAGCGAGCGGCACAGCGTGGGCCCGAACGGGGATTTCATTTCTACATTCCTGCTTCCGCAAAACGGGCAAACAATATTTTCCAACAATTCATCAGTGATCTCACCGTGGTGTTTTGGCGGTGGAGCCAGCCCGTGTTTTTTTAAACAGAGCAAACCACGGTCGGTTATTTTGTTGCTGTCCCAGGGTTTGTCGAGCGTTGTTTTAACAGAAATATTTTTTATCCCCATTTCACTCAACCGGTCGTGCACCATTTGTTCCATCATTTTTATGGCGGGGCAACCAACAAAGGTTGGGGTCATTTCCACGAAAACATTTTCACCGGCAATTTCTATTTTAGTGATAATGCCCATGTCAACCATTGACAGAGTTGGTATCTCCGGGTCTTTCACTTCTTCAAGCGCTTTCCATATTTCGGATTCACTAATCATTTCATGATCGGTATATTTTCAATGGAAAGTATTTTCCACGAATCATTTTCTTTTTTCAATGAATATTTTCTTCGCGCATTATCAGGTGTGTCATAAATTAACTCAGCGCTGTCGGGTTTGATATTTGACGAATATAGCTTGTACAACTCCGGGTGATTCAGGTCGTCCTCATAATCCTGCGAGATCATCACCAGGTCATAATCGAATCCATCAGGGGGGCCATCAAATTCCGGATTGACTTTAAAGTTGCTGTCGCACGACAAAAAATATTTTCGCTGATCCGCTAAATATTTTTCAGAAATAAATCCACTCGAATTCAATGCGGATAAATATTTTTCGGTCTCACCAAAATTCACCCGGTACAATTTTGTTGAATCCGGTTGTTCGTAATCCGAATTTTTCACCAGCACAAATTTCCCGATACTGTCGTAATGAATCTTATACCAGTTTAAAAAAGCAATCACGGTTTTTTCCGGGGTATTAATCATTATCTTGTTTTGTTCATTTGAATTGCGGCAACCAAAACAGAATAAAAAGATGCAGGAAATAATCAGAATGCGTTTCATTAATTGATTTATATTTTACTTTTCACTTCGTACTTCTAACTTCCTGCTTTGTCTACCATTCCGCTTTCGGGTCAACACGAAACACTTCACTCATTTCTTCCACGAGCGGTTTCAGGTGTTGGGTATGATGCCCTTCTCTACCGCCAAATGCTGGTTTCCATGAACCTTCACCCGGAATTTTTAATTGTGCTTTTTCTAAAATTGATTGGATGGAATTCAACCATTTTTCTTTTAATTTCTTTTCTCCGGCAAAAATATTCTCCTGGATCAGTGTTTTTTCAAATTCACTTTCTTCAAAAATCCCAAGCGCATAATTCCAGGCTTCATTCAACGCTTTTTGCATCCTGTCATGACTTTCGTGTTTGGCATTTCCAAGTTTCGTTACCAGCGTGTCGGCATGGTAAACATGGTATTTTAATTCCCCTTTTATTTTCCGTGCAAGTTTTGCAAGCGGCTCAAAGCTTGAGTTGGCAAGCATTTCGAAGCGAAGCTGGTCGGCATGATCGTACAATAAGTGACGTATCAAACTGAAATCATATTCTCCGTTAGGCAGTTCCACCAACTGTGAATTATGAAATTTTGCGGAGCGATTAAAAGCATTTGTATCGGGTTCGGGTTCACCGAGTGAATGCAGGATATTGAACACCGACATCGACTGCCCGATCTTATCCTGTGCCATGGAAGAAAAAGAAATGTCTTCTTCAAGTATCGGCCCGAGGCCCGTCCACTCACTGTTGCGGTGGCCAATGATCAAAAGGTCGTCCGCAATTTTATAAAGCAATTCAATTAAAGCTTCCTCGTATTTTTCTTCTTTCTGATTCATTTATGGATGAGATAATTTGATGATTAGATAATTTGATGATGAAAAAAATTGCATTTTCAAATTAAAGTTTACCCGGTTTTATGTTCTTTTTTATACTTGTTGATCTTCTCCATCACTTTATATCCGCCTGCTTCGCGGTAAAGTTTTTCAGCTACGTCAAACATATCGGCATCTTCATATTCCGATGAATACACATTCGCAGTCCGCACCACCCAGATATTCACGCTGATCCCTCTGCGGCCGTATTGTTCTTTCGCGTAAAGCAATGCCATTTCTGCATTTGGTGCGTGAACAATTCCCACATGCATATGCTGGTCTCCGCGTTTTTTCTGGTGAAAAACTTCAAATGTTTCCCACTGATCCATTTCTTTCAACGGTTCAATGGGATTATTTTCTTCTATTTCTGCCCGGGTGATTCGGGGGTCTAAGGATTTTATCATTTTATTTTTTGGAGACGTTGCATGCAACGTCTTTACAATGCATCGTCTTTACGATTGGTTTTTATTTATCTAAATCTTTACGCCAGTGGAACAATGTATTTGGCTTCTTTCGAATTCAGGGCATCACGCACCCATCGCCCGCGTTCTTCCGCATTTCTGCGAACAGCAAGACGCTCGGCATTACAAGGGCCATCCCCATTGATCACGCGTTTGAATTCTTCCCAATCCGGTTCGGTGTAATCCCATTTTTTTGTTTCGGAATTGAAATTTAAGTTCTTATCCGGAACTGTTAAACCAAGATCCCATATCTTCGGAACATACATGGTCAGGAATTGTTGACGCATTTCATCATTCGATGCCATCTTCACTTTCCACCGCATTAAAATTTCGGTGTGACTCGAGATCTTATCGCTGGGTCCGAAGAAATGCATGATGGGCGGCCACCAGCGATTAAGAGCTTCCTGCACCATGTCGCGCTGAATTTTGGTTCCGGTAGCCAATGTCACTACATTATCGTGACCATATTTTAAATGAAAAGATTCTTCGGTACAGATCCGGTCGAGCGCACGGCAGTATGGCCCGTAACTTCCTTTGGCATTCGCCACCTGGTTGATAATTGCGCCTGCATCGATCAACCACGCGATGATGCATGCATCGGCCCATGTGTATGCCGGATAATTGAACACATTCGAATATTTTGATCTCCCGGTGATCAGGTCGTTGATCATGGCCTCGCGGCTTTTGCCAAGGGTTTCGGCTGCACTATATAAAAGTTGCGCGTGACCTACCTCATCCTGGACCTTTGCCATCAAAGCAAGTTTGCGCCTGAACCCGGGAGCACGGGTGATCCATGTTCCTTCAGGCAATGCACCGATGATCTCTGAATGTGCATGCTGTTCGATCATTCGGATCAACTGCCTGCGGTATTCTTTCGGCATCCAGTCTTTGGGTTCGATCTTATCTCCTTTGGCGATCCGTGCTTCGAATTCTGATAATTGTTGAGGATCCTCATCTGCAAGTATTGCACTTGCCTTTCCATCCTTCGTTGAAACTTCGGCTGGCTGGTCATTCGGATCAATATATGCGTTTCCGTACATGGGTTTTATTTATCGTTTTTAATTTTAATCTATGAACTATTATCTATGAACCATTATCTAAGGTCTGAAATCCATATCCGTTATTGATTTTTTGCGCAACCCGTTCAATAAAAAATCTGAAATCTTAGTGGCGATCTCTTCAGGCGAAATTTCTCCTTCCGGGTCATACCACTGGTAAATCCAGTTGACAGAAGAAAAAATAGTGAGCGTGGCAAATTTGGTATCCACTTCATCAAACACATTTTCATTTTGGCCTTGTTCAATGATCATGTGCATTTCTTTTTCATACGTATGCCGGAGATCTTTAAATTCTGCCAAACGTGGCTCAGTCAGATGTCTCCATTCACTGAAGAACACAACTGAACGATCGATATTGGAAGTCATGATGCGCACATGATTTTTAATAGCCATCCGCAATTTTTCTTCGGCATTAAAATAAATGTCATTCACTTCATGGAGCGCGGAAATAAATTTATGTGCCATCTCAAAGCAAATGGTTTCGAGTAATTCATCCTTCGATTTGATGTGATGGTACAGGCTCGCGGCTTCGATGTTGAGGCCGGTGGCAATCTCCCGCATGGAGGAAGCGGCAAATCCTTTTTCCCTGAAAAGTTTTGCCGTAACATCCATAATTTGCTCTTTACGCGTTTTGGTAATTGATTCAGACATGGGTTAATCTTTATCCAAATTTACGAATTCCATTTAATTTGGCAAGTACAATAAATAAAACCAACGGAAGAGCGAAAAGTTTAAGCCATCAGGAAAATGGCAGGTCGCTTATTCAGGTCGGGTATGGAGGATCTCCATTCACGCACCGTTTTGGTTTTTATGAATTGAGCCGGTGAACTGATATCGGCTGCCACGCAGATTCTTGTTTCATTTTTGCAGGATTCGAGCAAAATGGTGAACAGGTGGTTGTTGCGGTAAGGTGTTTCCATAAAGATCTGGGTGCTGTTTTTTTTCAAGGCTTCCGATTCTATTTCTTTTAATTTCACTGCAAGTTGCTTTTTTTCAACGGGGAGATACCCATGAAAAACAAACTGCTGGCCGTTCATTCCGCTTGCCATCAAAGCCATAAAAATACTGGATGAACCGGGCAACGGAATGACTTCGATATTATTTTTATGTGCCAGTTCCACTATCTCTTTACCTGGATCGGCAATGCAGGGCAACCCTGCATCCGATAAGATCCCTGCATCATTTCCATCCATAAGAATCTTTAAATAATTTCTCAATTCAACCGGATCTTGTTTTTTGTTCCAGGTAAAAATTTTCAACTCTTCAAGCGGTAAGTCCAGGTGCATCTTTTTGAGGGATCGCCTAGCCTGCCTGGGTGTTTCCGCAAAAAAATATTTCAGGTGTTTTATTTTTTCTGAAACCATTCCGGGAATAAAATTTTCAGAACTTTCCTCATCAAGGAAATTCGGAATCAGATAAAGTTTGCCGGGATTGTGTTGCATCATTTCAAAAGTAATAATCCCGGGCAATGAAAATCTTCAAAAATTGTTTTATTCTGTTAAGATTTTGGAAATAAGCCTGTTGTACAATTCAAAATAGTTTTGATTTATACCGATGCTCCGCTTATTTTTGCCGTCTTACAAAAAATCAGGAACATGTCGATATTAGAAAGAATAAGAAAGAATTCAGCGATCGCAGTTGGAGCCATTGGACTTGCACTGGCATTGTTTGTTATTACCGATGCGCTTAACAGCAATACCGGTATTTTCGGTGCGGGAAAGGGAAACAAGAACAACGTAGCTGAAATTGACGGAAATAAAATAAGCATTAAACAGTTCCAGGCGAAGATTGACGAAAACGAAGAAAATTATAAAGAGCGCCAGCAACAAAAAAGTTTGGATCAGAATGCCAAGGACATGATACGGGAACAAACGTGGAACCAGGTTGTGCAGGAAGAACTGTACGGCAAGGAATATGACCAGCTCGGTTTGTCGGTTTGCAATGATGAATTGGCCGACATGTTTTACGGAGAAAATATTCATCCGCAGGTAAGGCAGTCGTTCACCGATCCGAAATCGGGGAATTTTGATAAGAACGTGGTGCTGGCCAATCTCAAACGAATTGAACAGGGAACCGATGAAAAAGTGAAAAAGCAAGTGAAAGATTTTGAAGATTTCCTGGTGAAGGACCAGTTGACAAAAAAATACAATTCGTTGCTTAAAAAAGGATTTTATGCCACTTCGCTCGAGGCAAAAGCGAAATATGCCGACAGGAAAAATGTCATCGATTTTGATTACATCGCTCTTCCATTTCAAAGCGTTGCCGATTCCACTGTCAAGATCGATGAATCGGAGTTGAAATCTTTTTTCAAAAAGAATCAGGATAAGTACAAGGAAAAAGAAGATGCGCGCAAGCTCAGTTTTGTTTTGTTTGATGTGATCCCCACCAAAGAAGACACCGATGGGGTGAACAAATGGGTAAAGGACCAGGTGGGGCAGTTTGCCGATTCAAAAAATGACACGCTGTATGTTGACCTGAACAGTGATTCGAAATTTGATACGGTTGCAAAACCTTTCGCTGCATTTCCTGAAGATGTGCAGAACCGTATCGCCACCGAACCACTCGGAAGCGTGATCGGCCCGGTTTACAACAATGGCAAATTCAGCATTTATAAAATATCCGGAATAAAAGAAGATTCGATCTATCAAATGCGTGCAAGCCATATTTTATTTAAAACAGAGAATGGCGACACTGCGGCCACAATAAAAAAAGCGAACAGTGTAATGAAAGAAATTGCAGCCGGAGCATCCTTTGCCGAAATGGCTGCCAAGTACGGAACAGACGGAACGGCCTCTCGCGGAGGAGATCTCGGATGGTTCCGCGAAGGACAGATGGTGAAACAATTCAATGATGCCGTTCTCAAAGGAAAGAAAGGTTCGATGCAGGTTTTGAAAACACAATTCGGAGTTCATATCCTGAAGGTCACGGAAGAAAAAACAAGGAAGCTTATTTGTGCCGGAGTCCTTGAACGTACGATCACCGCGAGCGAAAAAACAGTGAATATGATCTATTCGAAAGCAAGTGCGTTTGCCGCTGGCAGTCAAACGGCAGAAGAGTTTGAAAAAAATATCACCGAAAAAAATTATACCAAGCGCACAGCGGATAATATTCATGAAAATGAAAAAGCGTTCGCAGGATTGAACGATGCGCGTGAAGTGGTGCGTTGGGCATTCAATGCAAAAAGAAACGATATTTCCGAAGTGTTCTCGATCGGGGAGAAATATATCGTAGCGATGCTGGTCGGGGTCAAAGAAAAAGGAAAATCAAACCTCGAAGATGTGAAAGAAGTGGTTGAAAATGATTTCCGGAAAGATAAAAAAGCAGAACTGCTTTCAGAAAAAGCGAACAAGGCAATGAGCGGGCTAACCAAACTGCAGGACATTGCTGCCAAGCTGCAGCTTCCTCTTTCGCCTTATCAGACGTTCATGTTCGAGAATTCAAATATACCTTACATCGGCATGGATAACGTTTTCTGCGGAACCGTTGCAGGAACAAAAACGCCGAATAAAATTTTAGGTCCCGTGAAAGGTGATGGCGCTGTTTATATTTTTATGGTCAAGAAATTAACTCCTGCACCCGAGACCAAAGACCTGAAAAGTTTCAAGGATGAGATTCAAAGTATGCTTTCACAGAAAGCCGAATCGATGTCTTTCGATGCATTGAAAGAGATCAGGAAAGTTACCGACAACCGTGCTTCGTTCTTTTAAAAAAATGATCTTTTATAACAAAACCGGAACCGGGAACGTGATCGTTTTACTTCATGGTTTTTGTGAAAACAGTACCTGCTTCAGCGAGCAGGTATTTTTTTTACGACAATATTTTACCGTCATCACTCCCGACCTGCCGGGATCCGGAAACTCTGCACCGCTTGAAGATACAACTATGGAAAAGATGGCGGATGAAGTTTACAAAATCCTTCAACACGAAAATATTTCTTCCTGCCTTATGCTCGGCCACTCGATGGGCGGATATGTGACACTGGCTTTTGCAAAAAAATATTCAACTTTATTAAAAGGGATCGGGTTGATGCATTCCACCGCTTATGCCGACAGTGAGGAACGGAAACTAAAGCGCGACCAGGCCATCCGGGTGATCGAAGAAAAAGGAGCGGAGTTGTACGTGAACAATTTTATTCCACCTTTATTTTCTCCAAACTTTTCTGATAAAAATAAAATAGCAAAAATGCTAACGGAAGGAAACCGCACTTCTGTAAAAGGATTGACCGAGGTGCTGAGGGCAATGAGATCAAGGCATGACAGCAGTTTGTTTTTGCAGGAAACGGATCTGCCGGTTCTTTTTATTGCTGGCAAAAATGACCTCATCATCCCCGAAAATGATATCTTCAAACAAACCTCTTTTTGCAAACAATCCGAGATCATCTATCTTGAAAACTCGGCACACATGGGAATGATCGAAGAGCCGGAAAAATTCTCGCAGGCTATAAAAAATTTCGCATCAGGGATTTAATCTCAACAAAAATTTCCTGTAAAAGAAATTCCGTTGCTTTATAACAATTATTTTTGCTTTACCCCCGGGAATTATTTATTCTTTTTCAATTTTTTTACTACGGTTGATTTTTTTAATTGGAATGTTCAGATTTTTTTTTTATAAATTTACAATTTCATTAATTGATTGT
>JBIOHI010000023.1:0-15100 GCA_044448845.1 Bacteroidia bacterium | reverse complement strand
TTCCAGACCTGATTCCAGATCTTTACCGAGCGTCTTATCAAAATCCATCACCGTCAGAAGAATATTCATCGGATAGTTCATTTTGCCGTTGAACCCCCATTTAATTTTTGTTTGATTGTCAGCATATGTTTCAGTAATCATGTAAGCATAGTCCGTGGCTTCAAAAGGTCTTTTGAACCGGATCTCAAAATCCAGTCTTTCGCCTTCAGTTATTTTCTTTATTTCCTGTTCGCCCTTGCCAACATCTTTCATCGGGCTATCCCAGGCAGAAACAAAACCTACCGAACCATCGGTGCCGGTGTATTCTTTTTTCATATTCGGATCCATCATTGCCCACTTCGAATAATTATCCTGGTTTCTCAAAAACTTCACATAATTAAAAACATCCTGTTTGGGTTTGTTGATGGTAATTTCACGCTCAACGGCATATTCCTTTTTTAAGAACAGCGCAACGATTAAAATTAATGCGATCAGGACTCCGAGTCCTATCAGAATTTTTTTCACGGTTTTCATAAAATTATTTTTTGGTTAGTAATGCAAAGTAAATGCTTTTTATAAAAAATAAATATCAATTAAAAGAAGCCTTTTGTAATAATTTTATGGTTTGTGTTTAAGGGATGCGGGTGTAAGACAGTAACATTTAGCAGCGGGAATAAAAACGCAGAAAGTGGTAGCGATGAAATAAACACAACTACGCAAACAAGACAGAAGGGATCTCGACTTCGCGCTGCCGAAAGAACATTCATTCAGACAGGCTCAACAAGACAAGCCGCCAACAATTAAAAACTCGATCAACCCAATTTATATCAACGTATCTACAGCGAAGGTGAACATTTAAGCGACAAGCGACAAACCACAAACTTTTTTATTACATTTGTCGTCCATGAATTATCCTTCGCAGCTTTTAGAAGAAGCGGTTAACGAACTTTCTAAATTCCCCGGTATCGGCAAGCGTTCTGCCCTGCGCATGGTCTTGTTCCTGCTCAAGCAAAACGTGACCGATGTGAACCGCATGGGCGAAGCGATCATCAAGCTCAGAAACCATATCCAATACTGCGAACGTTGCGGGAATATTTCGGATAAAACCATTTGCAATATCTGCTCGAATCCGAAACGCGATACCGGCACCATTTGCGTGGTGGAAGACCTCCGCGATGTGATGGCGATTGAGAACACAAGCCAGTTCAACGGAACCTACCATGTTTTGAGCGGACTTATTTCTCCGATGAATGGAATCGGCCCGGAGTCACTGAATATTCCCAAACTTATCAGCCGGATCCATTCGGAGAACACGAACGAAATAATAATGGCGCTCAGCGCAACCATGGAAGGGGATACCACAGTCTTTTACCTGTCGAAACAAATGAAGGACCTGCCTGTTAAGATCAGCATGATATCACGAGGAATTGCCATTGGCGGTGAGCTTGAATATGCCGATGAGGTCTCCCTTGGAAGATCCATCGTATTGAGAGTGCCATATAATAATTGAGAAAAAGCAAATAAATTAAAACCAAGTGAGAAGAAGAATATTGAACCTGTTTTTATTTTTGTAAATTGAATAAAACATTGTTTGAAGCGAATCAAAATATCAGTAAAGGTTTTTCGTTAGGCTTCAACCTGCACAAAAAGAACTCATGAAGTTATCCGTAATCATAGTTAACTACAACGTCAAGTATTTCCTTGAGCAGGCTTTGCACTCAGTGCGAAAGGCCATCCAGGGAATCGATGCCGAAGTCTTTGTGGTGGATAACAACTCTGTGGATGGTTCGTGTGAAATGGTGAAAAGGAAATTTCCTGAAGTCATTCTAATCGAGAACAAAGAGAACAATGGTTTTTCGAAGGCAAACAACCAGGCCATCAGGAAATCGAAAGGAGAATACGTTTTGTTGCTGAATCCCGACACCGTAGTGGAAGAAGATTGTTTTGCAAAAACCACGGCCTTCATGGATTATAAGCCTGATGCCGGTGCGGTGGGGGTGAAGATGATTGATGGCAAGGGACATTTTCTTCCTGAATCGAAACGCGGTTTGCCCACACCAAAGGTGGCTTTTTATAAAATGTTCGGGCTCGCAGCCTTGTTCCCCAAATCAAAGCGGTTCGGAAAATATCACTTAGGGTATCTCGACAAAAATGAGATTCATTCGGTGGATGTTCTTGCCGGTGCGTTCATGATGCTCAGAAGGTCAGTTCTTGGAAAGATCGGTCTGCTTGATGAAGATTATTTTATGTATGGCGAAGACATTGATCTTTCGTACCGGATAAACCAGGCCGGGTATAAAAATTATTATTTCCCCAACACCACCATCATTCATTACAAAGGCGAAAGCACTAAGAAAACGAGCATCAATTACGTTTTCATCTTCTACCGTGCCATGATCACGTTTGCCAAAAAACATTACTCGCTCAAACATGCACGGGTTTTCAGCACACTGATCAATATCGCTATTTACATTCGGGCCGCCATTTCAGTTTCCATGAGAATTGCCCAGAAAACCTATCTGCCTCTCATGGACTTTATTCTCATTTATGCCGGTGTGTTTTTCGCCAAGGAATACTGGGAAAATGTGAAGTACGTGGATGGCGGTCACTATGCCGACACCATTATGACGGTGAATGGACTAGTTTACACCGTTCTTTGGATCACCGGTCTTTATCTTGCGGAAGCATACGAACGTCCCAGGTCCTTCCTGAGCATAATGAACGGGATCTTATTCGGGGTGTTATCCATTTCCGTGTTCTATGCGTTTGCTCCTGAAGAATATCGTTTCTCACGGGCTGTGATCGTTTTAAGTGCCGTGATCGCTTTACTGCTTACCTATTTTGCAAGGCTGATCGTTTACACAGTCCGGTTCAAAAAAGTAAACCTGGCAATGGAAGTGGATACGAGAACCATTATTGTAGGAAATAAAAATGAAGTTTCGAGGGTGCAAGACCTGCTCATAAAATCGAAAGCAACCTGCGAATATGCCGGATACGTGAGCATTGAGAACACCATAGATGTGGACGATCATTTCCTCGGAAACGTGAACCAGCTTTCTGAGATCGTAGAGTTGTTCAAAGTGGAAGAAATCATTTTTTGTTCGAAAGATATTTCGGCACAACAGATCATTCAATGGATGAGCCACATCACCAAACCATACCTCCAATTCAAAATCGTTCCCGAAGAAAGCCTGTTCATCATTGGAAGTAATTCGAAGAATGCGCCCGGTGATTTTTATACGCTTGAGATCAATCTTTCACTCAACACCCCTCTTCAGTTAAAAAAGAAAAGGGTGTTCGATATTTTAGTGAGCGTCCTTCTCATTCCCATCTCACCCGTGCTGATGATCTTTGTAAAAAAACGGTTTAATTATTTTAGCAATATCTTCAAAGTGATGTTCGGGGAAAAGACCTGGGTAGGTTATGCGGCAGTTGGCAACAATAAATTATTGCCGGTGATCCGCAACGGAGTGTTGTCTCCACTCGATTCATTCGGAAGGAGAAACATCAATGCTATCACGGCACAAAAACTGAATTTCCTTTACGCCAAAGATTACAGCATCGAAAAAGACCTGTTGATTTTATTAGGCGGACTTTCCCATTTGGGAAATTAATTGTGCAAAAGTCGCACAGAATTAATTGTTGCTTTCACCAAACTATTATTTATTTCGACCCGTCAAATAAATCTATGCCCATCGCTATCACCAACGATATAAAAGTCAGCGTGGAAACCGCCTACCAGGAGCCACGCGTGGCCGTTCCCGACAGCGATTACCTGTTTGCTTACCGCATTACCATCGAAAACCACAGCAGCCAAACAATCAAGTTGCTGAGGAGGCATTGGTACATTGTGGATACGGTCAACGAGAAGACCGAAGTAGAAGGAGAAGGGGTTATTGGTGAACAACCGGTTTTAAAACCGGGTGAAACACATCAATATGTTTCAGGTTGCGCACTCCGGTCGGATATCGGAAAAATGTATGGCACCTACCTGATGGAGAAACAAAAAAGCGGAGAACAATTTGAAGTGGATATTCCCGAATTCAAACTCATTGCTCCTTTCCGGATGAACTGAAAGGTAAATGTTAAATGGGGATGCTGGATTCTCGATGCTTAGTATCTGAATTTCAAACTATTTTATCAAATCAAGTTTACTTTGCAGATTTTTATTTTGCTGTTCGAGTTGGGCTACTTTTTGTTCGAGTAAGGAAACCTTGTCATTCATTTCCTGCATTGCTTTTACGAGCGGCACCACAAACTCAGCGTATCTTATTCCATAAAGGTCTTTATCATTTTTCGGAGCATCCACTCCGCTGAAATCATATCCAACATTTTTTGCAGTTGCTTCAACTTCCTGAGCTATAAATCCGGAGTAAATAATTTTTGATTTCGCGGTTTTTGCATCGAGTTCTTCTTGCGTTGGTGTGTTTTTAAATCCATCTGGGCGGAGTAATTTATCCAATGTTGTCACATCAATGTTATATGTAACAGGATTGAGTTTTAAAATAAAAGCCAATCCGGGAACATTGCTTTGAATATTTTTTTTCACACGTGCATCACTCAAAGTTGTCCAACCCACTTGCCCGCCAATGCTGGTGATGCTTGAGTTACCAAAACGCATTTGATTGCTGGAAGTTCCTGACGCATTATATCCAATAATTGTTGCATTACTTAAACTATTTGACGTTACATTAGTTCCATAACCTAGAGCAGTATTGTTGTATCCAACTGTGTTTGACGAAAGCGCAGACTCTCCAACAGCAGTATTGTAAACTCCGGTTGTGTTGGATGCCAGGGCTTGATATCCGTTGGCGGTATTGTCGCTTCCATTGGTGTTGGAAAAAAGAGCACTATATCCAGTAGCGGTATTGTTGTCGGCATAATTACTGAGATAAAGTGCATAAACCCCAATGGCAGTATTGGTGTTTCCAGAGCCGAGGCTCCCAAGTGCATTATAGCCTGTAGCAGTATTGTTGATTCCGGTAGTGTAGGAAAAAAGTGCATAAGCTCCATTGGCGGTATTCTGGTTTCCTGAGATGTTGGAATAAAGAGCCTTATATCCAGTAGCAGTATTCATATAACCTGTTGTAGTAAAATTACCTGCCCGTAAACCAATAAATGTACTTTGATAATTCAGGTCAATCAAACCGGCCCTTGCATTATTTACTTTAATGCCGAAAGGCACGCTATCTATTGTACCAATAAAATTTGTTGTTGCATTTGTTCCACTGTTACCTGTTAAACCCCAAGACGTTATGCTTGTTGGAGACCAAAATAAACCACCGCCTCCATTATTTGTTAACACTTGTCCGTAGGTTCCTTGTAATGTTGGAAATGAATATGGGATATTATTTAGTTTTTTGATATTACCAACACTATCAACCTGAAATTGAGAGTTTGCACCAACAGATAATTTTGAAACCGGTGTGGTGGTTCCTATTCCCACGTTTTGTGCGAAAGCAAATGCTGCAAACAACAAATTGCAACTTGTGATTACGTGTTTCATCATTTTAATTTTTAAGTTTAGTTTTCATTAATAAGTTTTTTCTTATTCGTGGGTTAGAAAACTAATGCAAAGTAGAAAATAAAATTAGAAAGGCAAATGAAGTGTGGGTTGATTGGTTGATGGAGTTGAATGGTAGATTAGAGATTCAACATTTCAATTCATCTTTCTAATGTTCAATTGTTCAATTGTTCGGTTGTTCAATTGTTCAACAGAATAACAATTGTATGACTTCACCAACTGCCTCCTGCCTCCTAAATTTCTTTTCGTAATCTCGCAACCGGAATATTGAGTTGTTCGCGGTATTTAGCAACAGTTCTTCGGGCAATGGTGTATCCTTTTTCTTTCAGGATCTCCATCAGTTTTTCATCGGGTAACGGTTTGTGTTTGTCTTCGGCTTCAATGGCATTTTGCAGGATCTTTTTCACCTCGCGACTCGAAACCTCTTCGCCATCTTCGGTTTGAATTCCTTCGCTGAAAAAGAATTTCAACGGTATCACACCAAAATCGGTTTGCACATATTTACTGTTCGCCACACGAGAGATCGTTGAAATATCCATACCGATCTCTTCCGCAATATCTTTCAATATCATCGGCCGCATCTTCGTTTCATCGCCCTCTTCAAAGTATGCGTATTGTTTTTTCAGAATGGCATTCATGGTAAGCAGCAAAGTTTGCTGCCGCTGTTTAATGGATTCAATAAACCACTTTGCCCCATCCAATTTTTGTTTGATGAACTGAACGGTTTGTTTCAATTCGTTACTCGGCTTGCTTGATTTGTCATAACCTTTCAGCGTTTCCATATACGAGCGGCTGATGCGCAGGTCGGGTGCGTTTCGCGAATTCAATTGAACCGTTAACCTTCCGTTTTCTTCCACAATAATAAAATCCGGAGTGATGTATTGTGGTCGCGATTCACTCATTGCTTCTCCCGGTTTCGGATTGAGATGAGTGATGACATGAATAATATTTTTCAATTCGTCATCATTAATTTTCAGTTGACGACATAATTTATCGTAATGTTTTTTTGTGAAATCATCAAAATGAACTTTGAGAATTTCTTCCGCCAAACGAACTTCTTTTTTGTGGTGATCTTTTCTTCTTAGTTGAAGTATCAAACATTCTTGTAAAGATGTTGCTGCAATTCCTGCCGGGTCGAGCGATTGAATTTTATGCAGGCAATGGTTCATTTCTTCCATCGAAGCCTCGATATTCTGGCCGAAAGCGAGATCGTTGATGATGGCTTCCAGCGGCCGCCTTAAATAACCGTCATCATCAATGGTTCCTATTATTTGATCACCGATTACCTGTTCACGTTCATCTTTCGCGATGGCATCAAATTGTTCAATGAGAGACTGGTGGAAGGAACTGGAAGCAGCGATCGGAATATCTTTTTTCTCTTCTTCACCCTCATCACTCAAATGAAATCCATCACTGTCGTACTCGTCATTCACATATTCTTTTACATCAACCGTGGTGTCGTTCAGAAAATCTTCGACCGAAACATTTTCTTCGGGTTCGTTATCCTCCATCTCTTTTGTATTATCTCCGATTATTTCCTCTTCCACTTCGGCATCACTGCCTGCCAGCAGGGCAGGGTTGTCGACCAACTCTTCATCGATACGTTGCTGAAGGTCGGTGGTGTTGAGCTGAAGCAGTTTGATGAACTGTATCTGCTGCGGGGTTAGCCGCATCAATTGTTTTTGCTGAAGTCCCTGTTTGAGCATAGAAAAAGAATGCGGGACAAATGTAACGATGTTAAGTGAAAATAAAATAAACCGCTGTCGGCCCCAACGGCAGGCAACGGTTTTAAAAAGAAAGAATTAAAATGTTTTTAGCAGCAACCCAACAAATGCAAAGTGGTAGCCGCCAGCATTGATCCGACCACATGATAAAGGCCGTCTGTGAGAAACGCATTTAAAGGTTTCATCTGGTACAGGTAAGCCATTGAAATGCTTGATGCGCCAATAAGCCCGACAAGAAATCCAACTTTCAAACAATGCATCATTCCCATCGAAGTGCAATTTACACCGCACGATGCACAACAGATCCAACAGATTGCCGCACTGAAAATAAGTGTGCAAAGAAAAGAAGGAGCAAACATTTTACCCATGTTCATGCTCTTCCTTTCCTCTTCTGTAGGTTGTTTAATTCCGTGGCTGTTCATCCAAATGGTTCCGAAAACTTTAGGGTTGAACCAGGCAGCGCCTAAAGCAAAATAAATAATGGCGGCTACTATTATTTGCCACCAGCAATGAATTAGTATGCTCATAATTTTTTCTTTTGGTTAGTAAATCAAAAATAATCAATGAAGAAAAAAGGCAGCAGAAAGTTACCAACGAAAAAACAATAAGAGTCAGAAAGCAAAATGCGATTTTGCTTTTAAAAAAAACGATCGTATGCAAAATACTTTTACGACATCCTTGTCTGGGCCTTATTCGACAGGTATTCATGGGCGCTCACCCTTCTTACCGTGCAGGTTTCGGTCAATCCGTGGGGTCAAAATCTTTGAATGATCTTTTTGTGGACAGTGTTAAAAAATTGTGAATGAGTGAATTTGATTTTATCAGCGAACCTATAAATTTGAAGAAGTATTTTGAGAATGAAAAAAATTGGATTTGTTGCGATCACGATGTTTGTTGTTATCTTGTTATTCGCAGGATGGAAACCGGCAGATGAGAGCAGTGGCATTCAGTTCTTCCAGGGAACCTGGAAACAAGCATTGGCGAAAGCAAAAAAAGAACACAAGCCTATTTTTCTCGACTTGTCGGCTTCGTGGTGCAGCCCCTGCAAACTGCTGAAGAAAGTGACCTTCACCAATCCCGAAGTCGGAGACTTTTATAATAAAAATTTCATCAACGTGGAATTCGATGGCGAAAAAGGAGACGGGGATAAACTTTCCGATAGGTTCAATATCTACGGATTTCCTGCTTTGTTTTACATTGATGAAAATGACAAGGTGATCTACCGGGCGGATGGGTACAAAACCCCGGCAGCACTTATTGAGCTTGGAAAAAAAGTGCTGGCGAGATAGGGCGTTTGTTGCAAACAACCAGGTATCGTATTTTCGTATTCGTAATAATTTCTGCCACACCGATGAAAAAAACAAACCTTTTGTTGTTCGTATTCACTTTTCTCATATACAATATTAGTTTTTCTCAAAACCTGACTGTTGGATCAAAGGCACCAGAAATAAAAATTGATGAATGGGTCAATAAAGGTAATTTTACAGCAAATGATTTTATAGGAAAAACTCTGGTGATCGACTTCTGGTTTGTTGAATGTGCACCCTGCGTTGCATCCATTCCACATATAAACAAATTGGCTGACACCTACAAAAATGACAAAGTGTTTTTTCTTGCAATAACTTTTGACAAAAAAGAAAAGGCAGAAAAATTCCTTGAAAAAATGATCATGATTCCTTCTGTAGGAACAGATACATCATTGAAAACCATCCAGGCTTTTGGTGTCAAATATTTTCCGACAACATTTGTGGTTGGTAAGGATGGTTTGATAAAATGGGTAGGTTCCCCATTCAATTTAAATGAATCGATTTTACATCCGGTAATAAAAAACCAGGTTTATGTGAAGCCGGATAATTATAATCCCGAAACAGGTCTCCAAAATACTGCCTATAAAATAGAGATCAAGGTTAACAATTTGGAAATGGGTTCTTCATCCTATTCCCATAACAATAGCAAAGAAATAAAAATATTCAATAAAACTTTAAAACATATTATTTCAGAAATGTTGGGTGTGAGCCAAATGAGAATAGACACGGGCGCAAAAAATTTTGGTAAACCGTTAGATGTGAATTTGACCATTGACGATAAATATTCAACACCGGAAAATAACAGGAAAATATTTTTGTTTCTGTTACAAAAAGAACTCAATATTGAACTGCAAAAAACGGAAAAAGAAGAGGAAGTTTGGGTATTATCTGCAAAAAGTGATAGCCTTATTCATCACTATCAAAGGAATGATAAAGTGGGAGCCTCTTCCAATAAAAAGGAGTGGAAGGGAACCGGTGTGTCTTTAGATGATCTGGTAAATGAGCTGGAAGATGAGTTTCAAGTTATTGTTTTTAATGAAACGCGGTTAAAAGAATATTATGAGTTAAAAATTCCACTGGGAAATTTTGAAGAGGCAAAAAATATTCTTATTCATACGTATGGTTTAAAACTTGAAAAAAATAAAAGAAGAATTGAAATTGTTACAATAGATTGTACAAAAATTAACCTGAAATAAACTTCAGTTCGTGCATCCGTGATGCCGGTCTTCAATGTACCAATATTCTTTTTGCCTTAAATGCCTTAATCACGTATTTTCGTGCTCTTCAAAATTAAGAGAATGTACATTAAAGATTTAAATGGCTGCGAAGGCAAAGAGGTTGTGCTCCAGGGATGGGCAGCCAATAAACGCGAAAGCAAAGGGCTGGTTTTTCTTTACCTGCGAGATGGTACGGGTATGTGCCAGTGTGTGGTTTCATTGGAGGTGGTGGGTGAAGAAAAATTCAATGCCGCAAAAAAAATAACCCTCGAAAGTTCATTTTCCATCACCGGTAAGGTGGTGAAAGACGAAAAACAGGTCGGCGGTTTCGAGATACAGGCAACTGATATCTCGGTTATTTCCTATGCCGAAGAATACCCGATAGCAAAGAAAGAACACGGAGTTGATTTCTTGATGGATCACCGGCATTTATGGCTTCGTTCGCAACGCCAATGGGCAATCATGAAGATACGGAATAGAATTATCTTTTCGATACACCAGTTCTTCCAGGAAGACGGATTTGTAGAAATGGATGCTCCTGTGTTCACGGGAAATGCCTGCGAAGGAACTTCTAATTTATTCGAGACCGATTATTATGGCGATCCGGCTTACCTCTCTCAAAGCGGACAACTTTACGGTGAAGCGATGGCCATGGCGATGGGAAAAATTTATACGTTCGGTCCAACTTTCCGAGCCGAGAAATCAAAAACACGGAGACATCTTTCGGAGTTCTGGATGATCGAACCCGAGATGGCTTTCTTCGATATTTTCCAAAACATGGATCTTATCGAGAACTTCCTGAGACGGGTGGTTACAGATGTGCTAAGAGATTGCAAAAACGAATTGGAAATTATCGGACGAGATACCTCGGTGCTTCAACAAGTCGTGAAACAATTTCCGAGATTGACTTATGATGAAGCGGTAAAAATTATCAAAGGTGAGGAAAACGTAAACGGAAAAAATTCGATCACCTCTCTCGAGGATGAATTGAGAACGGTGGAGTCGTGCATTGATGAAGTGAAAAAAGAAATTGAAGACCGTGAAGAAAAGATCAAAACCCCGAATATGAAAAAAGGGGAGATCGGTTTCAACCAGGCGAAGATCGACAAGCTGAAACAGGAACTCGATGACCTCGAGGAACAACAAAGGAATATTCCCCAGTGGATCCGTTCGGCAAAAGAATTTGAATACGGAAATGATTTTGGAGGAAGCGATGAAACGGTCATCACCCGTTTGTTTGACGTGCCTATCATGGTTTACAACTGGCCTCATGAAGTGAAGGCGTTTTATCTGAAACGCGATCCGGATAATTCAAAATTTGCAAGAGGTGTGGATGTGCTTGCACCCGAAGGTTACGGGGAAATTGTAGGTGGTGGTGAACGTGAGACCGATGAAAAACTGTTACGCGAAAAGATCACAGAGCATCAATTGCCGATGGAGGCTTTTGAATGGTATTTGGATCTGAGAAGGTACGGCTCCGTTCCGCATGCCGGCTTCGGCCTGGGTTTGGAGCGGCTTGTGACCTGGATCTGCAAATTGCCTCATGTGCGCGAAAGCATTCCGTTCCCAAGAATGTACGGACGATTATTGCCATAAATCTTTTTCATTGTTAAACAGAAAGCGAATCCTTCGAATTTTTTTCATTGCTTCCACTTTATTTTTGGTGGTGGAAAATTCATTCGCACAGCAAAAAAGTTTCATTGATAAAACGCTTGACTGGACTTACAAAATAGTGCAGGGAGATTCTGCGCACCCCCGAACAAAATATTTTTTCCCTATTCCTTTTTTATCTTACAAACCTGAAACAAGATGGATTTTGGGTGTTTCACTCACGCAATTGTTTCGCTCAAAAAATGGTGACAGCGTAACTCGTCCTTCAGCTTTGAGGTTGAACACTTCCTATTCGATGAATAAGCAATTCTCCATTCGTGCGATGGGAGATGTATTTACTTATAAAAACAAATTCAATATCAATGGTCTTGTTCAATACACCGACTTTGTGGAAAATTACTGGGGAACCGGTATCAAAGCACCTGAGTCGGCAAACGAAACCTATTATTTCAAGATCGTTCGTTTCAATGCAAAGGCAGCTTACCAGGTGATCCCCAATTTATATGCAGGTGTATTGCTCAATATAGAAAACATGTATGACCTGAAATATTCCGGTGATTCAAGCAAACTGAAAACCTCGAATATTGCCGGATCACAGCCCGGCGGAAGTTTTTCTTCGGGTGCAGGTTTTGGAGTCGAATACGATGACATGAATAATATTTTTTTCCCGACCAAAGGACAGGATATTGAATTTTCGGCCTGCTTTTATGATGCAGCCTTCGGAAGCAAATTCAATTTCATGGCCATTAAATTTAATGCACGCAAATACCTCGGGCTTTGGAAAGAAAATGTGCTTGCCTTACAATTGTTTACTAATATGAATTCGGGCAACGTACCGTTTCATTTGCTCGGAACTCTCGGAAGTGATTCTTACATGCGAGGATATTATAACGGTCGTTACCGCGATAATAACGCGATGGCATTTCAAACAGAATTGCGGAAGACGGTTTGGGGGCCTTTATCCATAGTGGTCTTCGGAGGTTTCGGAACCGTCAGTCCGGATGTAGCAGGGTTGACCACTAACCTCAAACTCAATTATGGTGGAGGTTTGCGCATCAGGGCAGTGCCCAGGGAAAAATTCAATATCCGCATTGACTACGGAGCCGGCACCGATGGAAACTCCGCTTTTTACCTAACCATGGGTGAGGCATTTTAAATTTTTTTTTGTGGTTGATTTCACGACATTTGCACGCTAAATTTTTTCTCCGCTGAATAACATCTTCGAAATAAAACCGCTGCTGGCTGCTTCTCCGCGCCCCCAAATTGTCATTACCACGCATCACAAACCCGATGCGGATGCGCTGGGCTCGGCTCTCGGATTGTGGAATTTTTTCAAACAGATCAATATTAACTCATCAGTAATCACTCCAACGGATTACGGAGATTTTTTACTCTGGATGCCGGGAGAAAAGGAAGTAATCGACTTTGAAAAGCATCAAAAACAAAGTGCAGAACTCGTTGCGAATGCCGATCTGATCTTTTGCCTCGACTTTAATTCACTCAAGAGAATAAATAAACTGGGTGAACTTGTTGCTGCTTCAAAGGCAAAAAAAGTGATGATCGATCATCACCTTGAACCGGAAAATTTTGCCATTTATGGTTTGTGGACGTTGAATGCGAGTTCCACTTGCGAGTTAGTTTACCTGTTCATTGAACAATTGGGTGAAGTGGAAAAAATAAATAAAGAGGTGGCGAGTTGCCTCTATGCCGGCATCATGACGGATACTGCATCGTTCAAGCATCCGAGTACTTATCCGAGCACTCACCGGGTAGCGGCTGTGTTGCTGGAAAAAGGAGCCGAGAGTAACTCCATTTATGAGAATATTTATGATAATTTTTCGGAGAACCGTACCCGGTTCATCGGTTATTGTCTGAACGAAAAACTCCGGATCCTTCCGGAACTTCACACCGCGTTGATGAGCGTGACAGCCGAAGAACTCAAGCGATACCATATTGTAACAGGAGATACGGAAGGACTGGTGAACTTCGGGTTGACCATACAGGGAATCCGGCTTTCAGTTCTCATCATCGATCGCACTCATCTTCGCAAATTGTCGTTTCGATCCAAGGGAAAATTTCCTTGCAATGAAGTGGCAAGATTGTATTTTAGCGGGGGCGGACACTTTAATGCAGCCGGAGGCGAAACGAAGGATCCGCTTGAAAACGTTGAATCCCGGGTGAAATCGGTTTTAAAGGAATACCAACATTTATTGATTTAAAAACAACTATAAAAAATGAAAAAAGTAATTATTTTGACTGCCGCAGCCCTCATGATGTTTGGCTGTAAAAAAAGGTACCAAACCACGGAGAATGGTGTGAAATACAAAATTCACACCCACGAAGAAAATGCCAAGCCCGTGGGAAAAGGCGACATGATCCTGGTAAATCTCCGGATTACCACCGAGCACGATTCTGTGATCATGGAAACATTCACCAGGAACAATCCGAGGTACATTCCATTCGAGGAGCCGGTGCTTACACAGGTATTCGCAGAACTTTCGGTTGGCGACAGCCTCGAGATACTGGTGAATGCCGATACTCTTTTTAACAAGAGTTTTGGAATGCCGCGCCCCGGTAATATCAAAGCCGGAGAGAACGTTCACTTCGTGGTGAAAGTAGTTGAATCACTGAATCAGCAGGAAATACTCAAACGCAGAAATGACCAGCAAAAAGAACTGTTGAAAAAAGATTCAATGGCTCGCGGGGAGTTCATGAAAAATTTTGGCGATGCCCAGCAAACCGCTTCAGGAATTTTTTATAAGGTATTAACACCTTCGAAAGGAAAACAGGTAAAAAGCGGGGATAAGGTCCAGGTAAAATACAAAGGAACCATGCTCACCGGAGAGGTATTCGATGAAACCAAAGAAGGAGCCGAGCCGTTCAGCTTCACCGTTGGATTGGGACAGGTGATCAAAGGCTGGGACGAAGCTTTGCAGTTGATGCACGAAGGTGAAAAGATCAAGGCAGTGATCCCATCTACACTTGCTTATGGCGAAAATGGCGGTGGGCCGATCCCACCTCATTCCACACTGGTCTTTGAAATTGAATTGCTCAAGATCATGCCGGCAGATAAAAAAACTGGTGAATTGAAACCGGGTATAGAATAAAAATAAACCTAAAAGATCATGAAAAAAATAATTGTATCAATATTTGCCGGAACCATCCTGTTTTCGGCTTTCGCACAAAGCGGAGTTAAAGATGATTATGTCAATGATAAAAATTCAAAAACGCCAAATCAAAATAAACCTCCTCAAAAAGAACAACCACAGAAGGATAAAAAAAATTCAACATCTAAAACCAAATACAAATTGAATACAGAATACACCACTGCTTCGGGCTTGAAATACAAATTCACCCAGTTAGGAAAAGGACCACAGGCAACGGAAGGAAGTAACGTAAGCGTACACTACGTTGGGACATTTCCGGATGGAAAAAAATTCGACAGTTCGCGTGACCGCAATCAACCGATCAAATTCAAATTGGGTACCGGGGGTGTAATAAAAGGCTGGGATGAAGGAATTGCTTTGATGCATGTGGGAGACAGGGCAATCTTTACCGTGCCGCCACAATTGGGTTATGGAGAACAGGCCTATGGCCCCATACCGGCAAATTCCACTTTGATCTTCGATGTAGAATTGGTGGATATAACCGAACCGGTGAAACCATGGACCTTGAAATCTAATGACACGATCACTACGGCAAGCGGCTTACAATATATTATTGTGGAAAAATCCAAAG